>CAYPLM010000006.1:438-24070 GCA_964411575.1 uncultured Oscillibacter sp.
AGACCTCCGCGCCGTAGAGCTTTTCGATCATCTTGCGGGGAGCCTTGCCGGGGCGGAAGCCGGGCACGTTGATCTTACCGCGCATTTTGAGATACGCCTTCTGCACGGCGGCCTCAAAGGCTTCGCCGTCGACGGAAACCACCAGCTCAACGCGGCTCTTATCCAGCTTTTCAAACGATTTGACAGTCATGTTTTCTTATTCCTCCGTTTAAGCAAATAATGCTCATTGCAAAGCCGTATTGTACCATATGGTTTTGAGAATTTCCAGTCTTTTTTCAAAAATTCCGTGCTTTTTTTGTGATATTTTTCTGCGCGGCGCAAAACAGCTGCCGGCGGCGCGCTTTTTCGACGGCGCAAGCAGGTTTTTTCTTGCATTTGCGGCAGGAATATGGTAAAGTATCGCCAGTTTTTTTGAGAAGGAGCGCACCATGACGCTTTGGGACTACTTTCTTACCTATATGACCGAGCTGTGCGAGGGCACACGCCGCCCGCCGCAGGGCATCACGCTCACCGCTGAGAGCGCGGACGCACGCGCCGAGCAGCTGCAGGGGCAGCTTGCCGCGATGGGCGCGGCCGAATTTGTGCGCCGCTGCGCCGCCGATGAGGGAAAAGTGCTTCCCGAATCGCTTTTTTCCGCAGAGGAGCCGCCCGCGCCGCCGGAGGAACCGGAAGCAGCCCCGGCGGAAATCGACCCCGACGCGGGCAAGCACGCCTTCGAGGTGCTTGCCGACTGCGTGGCGCTTGAGCCGCAGCTGGTGCAGTATCTCATCGAGGTGCTGCGCACGGACGACCGTGCAGCGTTCTACAAGCTCTCACAGGTGACCACGCACCTTGACCTCGACCCGCAGGAGTTTCTTTACTGGCTTGCCCACCGCGAGGACTATGCCGCAGACGACGAGCGCGCCTGTGCCGCCGTGATGGACACTGCGCTCGAGCGGCTGTCCCGTGAAGGACAGCGCGAGCTGGTTGCGGCGCTGCTGTCGGGCGACCGGACGACCTTCGAGCTGTTCCGTTGTGAGGCACCGGAGCTGCGGCAGCTGCCTGCGGCGACCTTCGAATGGTTCTGCACGCACTATCTCGACCGCGACTATCCGCTGCGGTTTTTACTTAAATTCAACGGGGTGCGCTTCCCCGACTAAGGAGAATGGCTATGTCTGTTTATCAAACGCTGGGCGTGAGCGAGCAGGTGGAGCGCTTCGGCGCGGCGCTGGAGAGCTCGCTGCGCGAACGCTTTGCACGCATCGACGCGGTGGCCGAGCAGAACTTTGGCAAGGTGCTTGCCGCGATGCAGAAAAACCGCGTCAACGCCACACATTTTGCTGCGACCACCGGCTACGGCTACGACGACCTCGGGCGCGAGGCGCTCGAGCGCGTGTACGCCGACACCTTCCACACTGAAGCTGCGCTCGTGCGCGCGCAGATCACCTGCGGCACGCATGCACTTGCCGTGGCGCTTTCGGCCAACCTTCTGCCCGGCGACGAACTGCTGGCCGTGAGCGGGCGTCCCTATGACACGCTCGAGGAGGTCATCGGTATTCGCCCCTCGCCCTGCTCGCTGGCGGAATACGGTGTGACTTACCGTGAAGTAGAACTACTTAACAGTGGTTGCTTTGACTACGATGGCATTCGCGCGGCTCTCAACGAGCGCACGAAGCTCATCCATATCCAGCGCTCCAAGGGCTACAAGATGCGCCCCACGCTGAGCGTGCAGCAGATTGGCGAGGTGATCGCCTTCTGCAAGGCCATCAAGCCCGACGTTGTGTGCATGGTGGACAACTGCTACGGCGAATTTGTGGAGGAGAACGAGCCGAGCGACGTGGGCGCTGACATGATCGTCGGCAGCCTCATCAAAAACCCCGGCGGCGGTCTTGCCCCCACGGGTGGGTACATCTGCGGCACGCAGACGTGCATCGACCGCTGCGCCTATCGTCTCTCCGCGCCGGGGCTTGGACAGGAAGTGGGCGCGAACCTCGGCCAGCTCCCCGCCTTTTTCCAGGGCTTTTTCCTTGCGCCCACGGTGGTCGCAGGCGCGCTCAAGGGCGCGATCTATCTGGCCGCCGCCTATGAGACGCTGGGCTTCCACGTCGTCCCCGCCGCCGCGGAGGAGCGCCACGACATCATCCAGTCCGTGGAGCTGGGCAGCGAAGCGGGCATGTGCGCGTTCTGTAAAGGCATTCAGCTTGCCGCCCCTGTGGACAGCTACGCCACGCCCGTGCCCGGCGACATGCCCGGCTATGACGCGCAGGTCATCATGGCCGCCGGTGCGTTCGTGCAGGGCAGCTCCATCGAGCTTTCGGCTGATGGGCCGGTGCGCCCACCCTACGCAGTGTATTTTCAGGGAGGGCTGACATGGTATCACGCCAAGCTCGGCGTGCTGCAAAGCGTGCAGCAGATGCTTGACGCAGGGCTGATCACGCTGCCCTGACTCTTTTCTTTGGAGGTGCTCCATGCTCATTCGCAGAACACCCGCCACAAACAGGAACTTCCGTCGCAGACCGCCTCCGTGCTTTGCTCTTCTTCTTGTTCTGTAACATATAAATCAAAGCTAAGGAGAATAAAAATACATGTGGTTTTGGCTTTCCCTCATCGCGCTTCTCTGCTGGAGCGGCAGTGATCTTTTTTCCAAGCTCGGCTGCCGTGACGCCGACGACAAGCTCAGTCACCTGAAAATGGTGATCGCGGTGGGTCTTGTGATGGGCTTGCACGCGGCGTTTGAGATCTTCGTGGGCGGCGTTGCGATCAGTTTTGACATCATCCTCACCTATCTTCCTGTCTCGCTTCTCTACATCGGCTCCATGACGCTGGGCTATCTCGGTCTGCGCTACATCGAGCTTTCCGTCTCCTCGCCTATCTGCAACTCCTCCGGCGCGCTGGTAGCCGTGGCTACGCTGCTCACCGTGGGCAGCGAGGACTACTCCCCCCTCGCGCTGTTCGCCATCGCTCTGGTGTGCGCGGGCGCGATCGGCCTTGGCGTGGTGGACGCCACCGAGGATCCCGCGCTGCGCGCGGCGCGGCAGGAGGCAGGCAACCGCAAGTACGCAAAAAGTTTCCTCGCCCTCGCTCTGCCCGTGGCCTACTGTATCCTCGACGCCGCCGGCACCTTCGCTGACAACCGCGTGCTCGAAACGCTGGATGAGTCCAGCGCGAACGTTGCCTACGAGCTGACGTTTCTCTTCGCCGCTATCGTGTGTCTGGTGTATGTGATGGGCGTGCGTAAGCAGCGTCTGAGCGTGAAGTCCGAGGGGACGAAGCTCATCGGCGCGGTGTGCGAAACGGCAGGTCAGTTCGCCTATATCTACGCCATCGCCGACACCGAGCACTTCGCCATGTCCGCGCCGATCATCTGCTCGTACTGCGCGGCGAGCGTGCTGTGGAGCCGTATTTTCCTCAAGGAAAAGCTCTCGTGGAAGCACTATGCGATGATCGCTCTGGTGGTCATCGGCATCGCCATCATGGGCGTGCTGGACGTGTAAGGCGCAGGCAGGCTCGCAAAAATTGCATCATTTTTCCAGCTGGGCAGTCATTTTGGCTGCCCGGCTTTTTTCTGTTCTTTTTTCGTTTTTTAATATTAGTAAATCTTTTTTACTATAAGTTAAACAAAAAATCCGTGCCAAACTTGTGCAGTCCGCCGAAAACGCCGGAATTTCAATGATTTTGCTTGACAGCGCACATTTTCTCGCTTATCATACGCGGCAAGAAGAGCGGCCAGCCTGTTTCCCCTGGCCGCGACGCTGAGAAAGGAGAATTGCAGCATGGACTATGCAAAAGAATCACTTCGCCTGCACGGCGAATGGCGCGGCAAGATCGCCGTCACGGCAACGGTGCCGGTAGAGACAACGGACGATCTCTCCCTCGCCTACACCCCCGGCGTGGCGCAGCCCTGTCTCGAAATTCAAAAGGACATCAACAAAAGCTACGAGCTTACCCGGCGGCACAACCTCTGTGCCGTCATCACCGACGGCAGCGCCGTGCTCGGCCTGGGCGACATCGGGCCCGAGGCGGGCATGCCGGTGATGGAGGGTAAGTGCGTGCTGTTCAAAGCCTTCGGCGGCGTGGACGCCTTCCCGCTTTGCGTGAAAACGAAGGACGTGGACGAGTTCGTGGAGACCGTGTACAACATCTCCGGCTCGTTCGGCGGCATCAACCTTGAGGACATCGCTGCGCCGCGCTGCTTTGAGATCGAGCAGAAGCTCAAGGAGCGCTGCGACATCCCCGTCTTTCACGACGACCAGCACGGCACCGCCGTGATCACCCTGGCGGGACTGAGCAACGCGCTCAAGCTCGTTGGCAAGAAGAAGGAGGATGTGCGCGTCGTCACCTCCGGCGCGGGCGCGGCAGCTGTGGCCATCGTCAAGCTGCTGCTTGCCGCGGGCTTCCGCCACGTCACCATGTGCGACCGCAAGGGCGCGATCTACGCCGGGCGCGAGGGACTCAGCCAGATCAAGGAGGAGATGGCGCAGGTGACAAACCTCTATCGCCGCAGCGGCAGCCTTGCCGACATGCTTGTCGGCGCAGACGTGTTCATCGGCGTGAGCGCGCCTGGCACCGTGACGCGTGAGATGGTGGAGCGCATGAATAAAGATGCGATTCTCTTTGCCTGTGCCAACCCAACGCCCGAGATTTTCCCCAATGAGGCACTTGCCGCCGGTGCGGCCGTGGTCGCCACGGGGCGCAGCGACTACCCCAACCAGATCAACAACGTCCTCGCCTTCCCCGGCATCTTCCGCGGCGCGTTCGACGTGCGCGCGAGCGAGATCAACGAGGCGATGAAAATGGCCGCCGCACGGGCACTGAGCGAGCTGGTCTCGTCTGAAGAGCTGCGCGTCGACTACATCATCCCCAAGGCCTTTGACCGGCGCGTGGGGCCCGCCGTAGCCGCCGCCGTGGCAGAAGCCGCGCGCAGAACCGGCGCGGCGCGCATCTGAGAGGAGGGCGCTATGAAAAACGCCGTCGGACGCGAGCTCCCTGACTATCTGGAGGGCTACGGCAGGGTGCTCCCCTTCGCCGGTGCGTTTGCCCGCTGCGGCGAGCATGCGCACGCTGCGGCGAAGGTGCGCAGCACAGCGCCGGGCGAGAGCAAGCTTCTCCCCTCCCTCACCGAGGCCATCCGCCGCAGCGGTCTGCGCGACGGGATGACCGTCTCCTTCCACCACCATCTGCGCAACGGCGACCGCGTGCTCAATGCCGTCATGGCCGCCGTTGATGCGCTGGGCATCCGCAACCTGCGGCTTGCCGCCTCGGGCATTTTCCCCTGTCACGAGCCGATTGTCGACCTCATCGAGCGCGGCGTTGTCACGCAGATCGTCACCGACACCTTCAACCCCGGCCCCGTGGCCAAGGCTGTTTCCGCCGGAAAGCTGCAAAAGCCCGCCATCCTCATGACGCACGGCGGCCGCCCGCGCGCCATCGCCAGCGGGGAGCTTCACATCGACGTGGCCTTTCTCGCCGCCCCCACCTGTGACGCTGCGGGCAACTGCAACGGCACGCAGGGCAGCTCGGCCTGCGGCTACCTCTCCTACGCCTTTCCGGACGCGCAGTACGCCGACTGCGTCGTGGCCGTGACCGATCACCTCGTCCCCTACCCTGCGTGCCCGGCAGAGCTGGGCGAGGAGCTGGTGGACTATGTGGTGCAGGTGGACTCCATCGGTGACCCCGGCGGCATCGTCTCCGGCAGCACGAAAATCACCGACGACCCCGTGCGCCTGCGCATTGCTGAGGACGCCGCGCGCGTAATCGACGCGTCGGGCAGCATCCGCGAGGGCATGTCACTGCAAACCGGTGCAAGCGGCACGGCGCTGGCCGTGGCCGACCGGGTGCGCGAGCACATGCTTGCACGCGGGATCACCGGCTCGTTCGGTCTGGGCGGCATCCACGCGTATTTCGTGCAGATGCTTGAGGAGGGACTGTTCCGTACGCTGCTGGACGTGCAGTGCTTTGATCAGGAGGCTATCCGCTCCGCCGCGCGCAACCCCGCGCATATGGCCATCAGCGCCGCCCGCTACGCCGACCCCTGGGCGAAGGACTGCGTGGTCAACCATCTTGACACGGTTGTCCTCGGCGCAACGGAGATCGATACCGCCTTCAACGTCAACGTCATCACCGGCTCAAACGGTGTAATTCTCGGCGCGTCCGGCGGACACAGCGACTGCGCCGCCGGCGCAAAGCTGACGATCGTGGTGGCCAATCTGACGCGAAAGCAGTTTTGCGTGGTGCGCGAGCATGTGACCACCGTCACTACACCCGGCGAGAGCGTGGACGTGTTCGTCTGCGAGCACGGCGTTGCCGTCAACCCGCGCCGCACCGACCTTCTCGCCGCCCTTACCGCAGCGGGGCTGCCGCTGCGCACGATGGAGCAGCTTCGCGCCCTCGGCGAGGAGCTGGCCGGTGAGCAGCACGCCGCCGACGTGACCGAGCGCATCGTTGCCGTGGTGGAATACCGCGACGGCGGCGTGATCGACGTGGTGCGTCAGGTGAAAACAGTGTAAAGCAAAACACCATTACAATATTTGATTTTACAGGAGGAAATCATCATGGCAGTTATGCGTTCTATCTTCTATGTTCCCGCGCACCGGGCGGACTTTGTGGAAAAGTGCCCCAAGTACCCCGCCGACATCATCACCCTCGACCTGGAAGACGCCGTCCCCGTCAGCGAAAAGGCAGCCGCGCGCAAGGCCGCCGCAGAAAACCTGACTCACTGCGCCTCCGGCGGTGCAAAGGTGTATGTGCGCATCAACAACTGGGAGACCGGCATGACCAACGACGACCTTGAGGCCGTTGTGCTGCCCGGCCTCGACGGTGTGACGCTGGCAAAGACCGGCTGCGCCGATGACGTCAAGCGCCTCGACTGGAAGCTCGAAGAGCTCGAGCAGCGCCGCGGCATTCCCGCGGGCACAGTGAAGATCTCGATGCTGCTGGAAACGGCCAAGGGCATCGCCAACGCCGAGGAGTGCTGCCGCGCCTCCAAGCGCTGCGTCAACGCCATCTTCGGTGCAGTGGACTACTGCAAGGACATGCGCGTCACGCTGACCAACGAAGGCTTCGAGCAGATGTACGGGCGCTTTAAGGTGGGCGTTGCATGCCGCGCTGCTGGCATCGCCGCCATCGACGCGCCGTTTGTGGACTACATGAATACCGAGGCGTTTGAGAAGAACGTGCTCGACGGCATCCAGATGGGCTTTGAGGGCCGCATGATCATCAATCCCCGCCAGATCGAGCCGTCCAACCGCCTCTACGCCCCGTCGGAAGAGAGCATCGCCTGGGCAGAGAAGATCGTCGCCGCCTTTGAAGATGGCCTCACGCGCGGGCTCGCCGCAGTGAGCGTGGACAACAAAATGGTCGACACACCCGTCTATCTCAACGCGCTTGACATCCTCCACCGCCGCGACGAGATCAACGCCCGCTAAGGCCGCCGGACAACCCTTCCAAGAAACAGAACACGCCCCCGGACAGGTTGAACTGCCCCAGTTTGCGCGGACAGCACAAACTGGGGCAATTCAGGTTTCTGTTCAGGGGGACGGGCGTTTATACCGTGCCGGTAACGGTGAGGGTTGCGGTGCCGGGGGTAGTGACCCATGTGCCGTCGGCGCTTTGCGTGTACGTCGCGGCGGGCACGGTGATCTGCCCGGCAAGGGTGGTAAAGACGCCGGTGGCCTCGCCGTAGGTGTAGTTCGTCCCCGCCGTCCAGGCCGTGCCGTTGAAGGTGACGGCGATGCCGCTCAGGCGCGGGTCAAAGGTGTCGGTGAGCGTAACGGCGTCGGCTGCATCGGCCGCCGCGCTGCCGCTGTTCTCGATGACAAAGGTGTAGGTCAGCTGGCCGTTTTCGGTGACGGTGGAGGGCGAGAGCGCCTTGCTGATGCCGAGGCTGGCGCGGCTGGCCATGCCGATGACTGCCTGCGCCGTAAGCGGCGCGGTGAGGCCAACGCCGCTTACGGACGCGGTGTTGGTGATCTCCGCCTCTGCACCGAGCGGGGCGTAGGCCGTGAGCGCGGCGCGGTACACCAGCACGGCGCTGCCGCCGGCAGGGACGCTCACGCCGGTGATGGTCATGGGCGGCCCGGCGGTGACGGCAGGTGCGGCTTGCAGCACGCCGTTGACATAATAGCGAAGCGAATCAGCCTGATAGGCCAGCGGGTACACCGTATTCGCGCCGACGGCATAGCCGCCGAGGTCGTCGGTGACGGCGAGGCCGGTGAGCACCGAAGCACCGCTGTTGACCAGCGAGAGCACGTAGGTCACGTCGCCGCGCGGCTCATAGCTTGTGCCGACGGCGGTTTTGACGGCGGAAAGGGTCTGCACCAGCTCGCCGACCACGGTGTTGGAATCCGTGGTGCCGCCGGTGTAGGAAAGCGTGGCAAAGTTGGTGAATCTTGCCATGAAACACACTCCGTTTGCTTTGTTGTGAGGGGCGCGCCCCTCATGGCAGGATATGCGCCGCCGCAGCGCCGCGTGCCGAGGGGAGCAAAAAGCGGCTCCCCCGCAGAGAGGGAGCCGCTTTTGTTTAGCCGAATGGTGTGAAGGTCAGATTGAGCTTGCGATAGCTGCCGATGATCTCCTCGGCGCGCGCCTCGCTGACGGGGGTGAAGGCAGACGAAACGGCATACGTTCCGTCGCTTTGCTGCGCGTAAAAGGCATCCGCGCTCAGTCCCTCGCCGTAATAATTTGTGCCGTTGAGATGATACACTGTTTTCTCGGGCACGAGTGCACCGTTTTGATAGCGGTAGATCGTGGTGCTGTACTCGCCCGCGCCGGAGGCACCCTCGTGCATCACCACGCCGTTTCCGCAGAGCATATAACGGCTGCGCTCCCAGCCGTAGGCCACGGGCGTACCGTCGCCTGCGTAGATGTGGAAGACGATGCTGTCCCATCCGTCGTCATCGTTCTCGCCGAAGAGAAGCTCGTTCTGCCCGTCGCCGTCGATGTCATACACCAGCCAGCCGGGTGTCTGGAAGGAATCGTACCCTGGGTTGAGTGCGCCGCTGAAGCGCTCCGTGTCAAATGTGCCGCCGTTCGCCGCCTCGGCGCGTGAGCGCTCGAGCGCAAGGATCAGCGCGTCAAACGCCGAGTTTCCGGTGAGCGAAGTCTCTCCCAGAACCGCTGCGCGGAAAACTCCCGTGCTGCTGTCGACGTACACCTGCTCGCTCAGCGCCCCGCCGACCAACTCGCAGCCGCCCTGAGAGAGCAGCGCGTTCACCGCTTCGGCAAACTCTTTGCGCTCGTCCGCCGTAGCCGAGAGCGCCATACTTCCCTGCGCAAGAAGGTTCTCTTCCCCGCTTCTGAGGTCAAAGAGGCGGCACCTCGCGCCGTCCTTCCCCGCCGCGTAATAGAGGAAGCGGTTTTCATATCGGTCAAGGAAGTACACTTCCCCCTCGCCGACCTCGGCGCTCCAGAGCACATCGCCGCCGATATCCAGCACGCGCAGCGTCTGCCCCTCGCGGTAAAGATACTCCGGCTGCCCGTCCGCATTCAGGTCGTTGGCAAAGAGGAACTTTGCGCTTTGCTGGCTGCCCAGGCCGTTTTCATGCAGCAGCCCGATCAGGCCGCCGTATCCGACTTGCTCTATAAAGCCGCCGTCGTCGATCTCCGTCCCCAGCAGGCGCAGCGCGCCGTTTTCTGTGGTGTAGATCAGATAGCACGGCTGGTCAAAGCGCACATGGCTGACCCATCCCTCTCCATTGGCCACCCTGCCGCCGGCGATGGTCACGCTCTCCGATTCAGCTGCCAGCAGTTCAATCCAGAAGGAATAGATCGAAATGGGAACCCCCTCCGGGCGGAACGACGCCTCGTGATAGATCGCGCTCACGCGATAGTCCGTCACGGCAAAGTCGCCCTCGGTGCGGAACCATTCGTACCACTGCCGCGCCTGTTCCTGCGCTGCCTGCTCCACCGCCGTCGGGATCTCTTCGGTATTGGGGACGTCCCCGTCCGGCTCGTCGGGCAGCGTGGCTGTGGCGGAGGAAAAGCTGACGATCAGCGTGGCAAGCGTCGCGTTGTGCACCTCCCACGCCGGGCCCATGGGCGCGTCGTACTGCGCAGCGGTGATGGCATCCATGTGCAGCTCGGTGATCTCGCCGCCCGCGCCAAGGGTGTACTCCGCCTCGCCGCAGGTGAGCGTGACGCGTGCGGTGTACGGCACGCCGCGTCCACTGTCGGAAAGCTCATCCTTCTCTACGGCGTTGAGCGCCTTGACCAGCGCGGCAAGCTGCGACTCGCTCAGCTCCTCGCCCGTAGAGAGCACGGCGCGGTCGACCGCCTGCACCGAAACGCTGCTCGTCCAGCGGTAGGGCGTGGTGTCATCCTCCGTTTTCGGGTCGGTCAGGCCGCACACGGCCAGCACCACGCCCACCGCCACGGCCGCCAGCACGAAATAGAACGCGGGCTTTTTGTAGCTGAGCACGCGCTTTACGCGCGCCTTCACCCCCACCTCGCCGAAGGCCAGCGGGCAGGCCGCGATGCGCGTGCGCTTCCCCGTGCTGCACGCGAGCAGCGCCTGCGAATAGTCTGCGCGCTGCGCGGGCGTGGCGGCTCGGATGACCCGCTCGTCACACGCCAGCTCGATGTCGCGGCAGAGCAGAAGATACGCCACCCACAAAAGCGGCTGGAACCAGTACAGCGCCAGCAGCACATAGCCCAGCGGCTTCCACCAGTGGTCGCGCCGGGCAAGGTGCGCCTGCTCGTGCGCGAGCACACACTTCAGCGCCGTTCCCTCCAGCGTGAAGGGCACATAAATGCGCGGACGCAGCACGCCGAGGATAAAGGGCGAGGGCGCGTTTTCACTCTGGTAGACGCCCTCCTCCAGCCGCACGGCGGTGCGCACGCGCCGGTGCAGCCGTGCCCGGCTGAAAAGCACGTAGCCCAGCATCAGCGCCACGCCCAAAAGCCACACCGCGCCCGCAACGCCTGTCCACACGTCCAGCGGATTGACGCTCACCGTCGCGTCCTCCACGGCGAAGCTCTCGCTGAGCACGGGGTTGACGGCGTTGTCGATGGCCTCAACACCGCTTGTGATCGTAGGGCGCGGGTCAAAGTGCACGACCTCAGGGCTCACCGTCTCCGCCGAAGGGATGAGACTGAGCGCGCTCTCGACGGAAAACGGCAGCAGCAGCCGCAGCGCCACGATGCCCCACAGCGCGGGCGCGACCCACTTGGGCGCCTTTTTCAGCAGGAAGCGCGCTGCCAGCACGAAAAGCACCAGCCAGCCCGCCGCGATGCCGCCGTTGAGAAAATGCAGAAAAAGCTCAGTCATGACAATTCTCCTTTCGATACCGATCGATCATCTCCTGCACCTCGTCCAGCTCACGCGCGCTGATGTGCTGCGACCGCGTGAACGCCGCCACAAACGCCGGCAGCGACCCTCCAAAGCGCGACTCTACCAGCGAGTCAATCTCGGCGGCCTGCGCCTCGTCCTGCGAAACGAGCGAGGTAACCACGCTCTTCTCGTTTTTCAGCACGCCGCGCTCGCCCAGGCGCTTGAGCACGGTGTAGGTGGTCGTGGGCTTCCAACCCAGCTCCTGCGCGCCGAGGTTCACCAGATCGCGGCTGCTGACCGGCTCGTGCGCCCAGAGGATGCGGCAGAAGCGGTATTCGCTTTCAAAAATTTTCGGTGTGTTCATAGGCTCTCCTCTCTAATCCGTTAGAGTATAGACATGCTCTAATACGTTAGAGCTCCTTTGTCAAGAGCTTTCCGCACAATTTTTGACAGCGGGGCATACAATGGACGGAAGCTGAAAAGGAGGCCATCATGAAGCACTATCACATTGGGATCCTCGGCGCGACGGGCGCGGTGGGACAGGAGATGCTGCGCGTGCTCGCCGAGCGGCACTTCCCCGCTGCGTCGCTGCGTCCTATCGCTTCGGCGCGCAGCGCGGGGCAGACGATTTCATTTGCGCACGAGCGCGTAGCAATCGTGGAGGCGAGTGAGGACGCGTTTGACGGGCTCGACCTCGTGCTCGGCGCGGCAGAGCGCGACGTTGCCCTGCGCTGCGCCCCTGCCATCCGCCGCGCGGGCGCGGTGTTTGTCGACAACTCCAGTGCCTTTCGCCTGCGGCCGGACGTGCCGCTCGTCGTGCCGGAGATCAACGCGCAGGACGCGCGCACGCACAACGGCATCCTCGCCAACCCCAACTGCACCACCATCCTCACACTCGTGGCCATCGCCGCGCTTGCGCGCGAGAGCCCCGTGGAGCGCATCGTGGCAAGCTCGTATCAGGCGGTCAGCGGTGCAGGGCGCGGCGGCATCGACGAGCTGGAGACGCAGCTGCGCGCCCATGCCGACGGGCAAGCCTGCACGGCGCAGGTGTTCCCCTGCCCCATCGCCTGCAACGTCATCCCCGTGATCGGCAGCGCGGCGGAGCAGGGCTACACCGCTGAGGAGCTGAAGCTGCAAAACGAGGGACGCAGGATCCTGCATCTGCCGCAGCTTTTCGCCAGCTGCACCTGCGTGCGCGTGCCGGTGCTGCGCAGCCACAGCGTGAGTGTCGCGCTGCGCACGCGCGAGCGCATCGGTGCGCAGCGCGCCAGAGAGCTGCTCGCCGCTGCGCCGGGCTGCCGTCTGGTGGATGATCTGCCCGCGCAGCGCTTCCCCACCCCGCTCGATGCCAGCGGGCAGGACACGGTGCTCGTTGGCCGCGTGCGCGAGGAACTGGGCGAAGATCGTGGGCTTCTGCTGTGGTGCTGCGGCGACCAGCTGCGCAAGGGCGCAGCGACCAACGCCGTGCAGATCGCCGAATTGCTCATAAAGTGAGCTGTTTTCCAATTGTTTTTATATGTTTTGTACAATTTGAAAAAAATGAAAAAAAAAGCTTGCATTTCCCAGATTTGTGTGCTATGATAGCGGAGCTGTCCGGGTAAAGGACATGCGCCGTTAGCTCAGCTGGATAGAGCGTCTGGCTACGGACCAGAAGGCCGGGGGTTCGAATCCCTCACGGCGTACCACCGCGAAACCTTTGATTCTCAAGGGTTTCGCGGTTTTCTTTTTGCCCTTTCTCCCTGCTGCGCCGCGCGGATTTCTAACACTTTTCCAACACGGTTAGAATCAGCCAAGGCAGCTGGAAAGCTTGTCCGCAAGTGCCAGCAGACAGGTTGCATAAAAACACGGCTTCCATGCAGGGCGCTTTTCTTGAAACGGCCAGTTGACTTTTCGGGCGCTGCGGTGTATATTTTTCACAGTTGAGAGACAGTGGCGTCTCAGAGAGGTCTCCCTCTCGATATGCCGCGTCTCTTTTTCCATTTTTTTGAGAGGATGAGGTGCTATGGCATCCGTACCGGATTATTTTGGGAGTCTGGTGTTTGACAGCCGCGTGATGAAGGCGCGCCTGTCTGCGGAGGTATACCGCTCTTTGAAGCGCACGATCCAAACGGGCACAAAGCTTGACCTGTCCGTGGCCAACGCCGTGGCCGACGCGATGAAGGACTGGGCGATTGAAAACGGCGCGACGCATTACACCCACTGGTTCCAGCCGCTGACCGGCATCACGGCGGAGAAGCACGACAGCTTCCTCGTCCCCGCGCCGGATGGACGCGTGCTGATGGAGTTTTCCGGCAAGGAGCTCATTCGCGGCGAGCCGGACGCATCCTCCTTCCCCTCCGGTGGTCTGCGCGCGACCTTCGAGGCGCGCGGCTACACCGCGTGGGATCCCACCAGCTATGCCTTTCTCAAGGGAAAAACGCTCTGCATCCCCACAGCCTTCTGCTCCTACGGCGGCGAGGCGCTGGATAAGAAAACGCCGCTTCTGCGCAGCATGGAGGCGCTCAACCGGCAGGCACTTCGCATTCTGCGTCTGTTCGGAAACGGGGAGGTCAAGCGGGTGACGCCCTCGGTGGGCGCGGAGCAGGAATATTTTCTCATCGACCGCGCGATGTACGAAAAGCGGCGCGATCTGGTTTACACCGGCAGGACGCTGTTCGGCGCGAAGCCGCCCAAGGGGCAGGAGCTGGACGACCACTATTTCGGCTCCATCAAGCCCCGCGTGGCCGCCTACATGGAGGATCTGGACAGGGAGCTTTGGAAGCTTGGCATCATGGCCAAGACGGAGCACAACGAGGTCGCCCCGGCGCAGCACGAGCTTGCGCCTATCTACACCACGGTCAACATCGCCACCGACCAGAATCAGCTTACCATGGAGATCATGCAGCGCATCGCGGCAAAGCACGGCCTTGTCTGCCTCCTGCACGAAAAGCCCTTCGCAGGTGTCAACGGCAGCGGCAAGCACAACAACTGGTCCATCACCACCGACACGGGCGTAAACCTGCTCTCCCCCGGCGAAACGCCGTATGAAAACGCCCAGTTTCTGCTCTTCATCGTCGCGGTCCTTCAGGCGGTGGACGATTATCAAGGGCTGCTGCGCGCCTCGGTCGCCACTGCCGGCAACGATCACCGCCTCGGCGCCAACGAAGCGCCGCCCGCCGTGGTCTCCGTCTTTCTCGGCGACGAGCTGACCGCCATTCTCAGCGCCATCGAAACGGACACGGCATACAGCAGCGTAGAAAAGACGCGGATGAAACTCGGCGTCGACGTGCTTCCTCACTTCATCCGCGACACCACCGACCGCAACCGCACCTCGCCCCTCGCCTTCACCGGCAACAAGTTTGAGTTCCGCATGCTGGGCAGCAGCAATTCCATCGCCTGTGCCAACATCATGCTCAACGCCGCCGTTGCGCAGTCCCTCAAGCTCTACGCGGACGAGCTGGAACAGGCGGAGGACTTCAACGCCGCGCTCCACGAGCTCATCCGTCGCACCATCCAGGCGCACAAGCGCATCATCTTCAATGGCAACGGCTATGACGACGCGTGGATCGCCGAGGCCACCGAAAAGCGCGGACTTCTGAATCTGCGCACCACGCCCGACGCCATTCCCGTGCTGATTGAGAAGGACAACGTGGCCATGCTGACTGCCCACGGGGTCTACACCGCCACCGAGCTTTCCTCCCGCTATGAGATTCTGCTGGAAAACTACTGCAAGGTCGTGCGCATCGAGGCGCTGACCATGGCAGACATGGCAAAGCGGGAGATCCTCCCCGCCGTGGAGTCCTATGTCTCCGGTCTTGTGTCGACTGCCGCCGCCAAGCGCGCGCTTGATGCCGACATCCCCTGCCGCTATGAACGCAGACTGATCGGACAGCTCTCCACGCTGGTGGATGCCATCGACCAGCGGACGGAAGCACTGGAAGCAAAGCTTTCCGAACTGGACGGCCTCAATGACATCGCGCAGGAGGCGGCCTTCACCCGCGACGAAATCATCCCCGCCATGCGTGAACTTCGCCTCGCCGCCGACGAGGCCGAAACGCTGAGTGCCGCAAGCTGCTGGCCCTTCCCCACCTGCGGCGACCTGCTTTTCGGTGTGAATTGAGCGCTGCGCCGCACTGAAAACACAAAAACCGCCGTGCCGGGAGTGTTGACTCCGGCACGACGGTTTTTTACAGGATTTGTCTTTCAGCCCTTTTTCCACGTTCTCGGACTCAGCAGCAGCAAGACCGGCAGGATCTCCAGTCGGCCGAGGAGCATGGTGAAGGTCAGCACAAGCGTTGACGCGTCGCTGTAGCAGGCAAAGCTTGCATACGGCCCCACCGCCTCGAACGCCGGGCCTACGTTTGAAAGGCAGGTGAGCACGGCGGAGAAGTTGGTAAAAAAGCCGTGGCGCACCGTATAGCGCCCTGCGTCGGAAACGATGGTCGTAAGCTGCCCGTTGGCGGGGTCGAACGACAGCAGCACGAGCGCTGCAAGGAAGATAAAAAAGTAGAGCGTGATGAAGGTCAACACATCGTTGATGGTTTTCGTCTCGAGCGTTTTGCCCTCAAACTTCGCCTTGGGGACATAGCGGGGGCTGATGAGCTTGCGCACGTTGATATGCGCGCCCTTGCACGCGATGACGATGCGCGAGACCTTGATACCGCCCGCCGTGGAACCCGCCATTGCGCCGATGAACATCACGACGATCAGGCTGGTTCCCGCAGCCACCGGCCAGACGTGATAGTCCGTGGTGGTGTAGCCCGCCGTGGTCATCAGCGAGGTGACCTGAAACAAGGCGTGGCGGAACGCCTCTTCCGTTGTATACGTCTGCGGAAAGGCTTCCCACCGCCTGATAAGGCTGGCAAACACGACCCCCACCGCCGCAGCGACGATCAGAAAATAGCTTCTCAGCTCCTCGCCGCGCAGCACATCCCTGACCCTGCCGATCAGCAGCAGGTAGTACAGGCTGAAGTTGCAGCCAAACAGGAGCAGAAAAATCGCCATCACATACTGGGAAAACGGGTGGAACAGCTCCATGCTGCCGGGGAGAAAGCCGAAGCCGCCCGTGCCTGCGCAGCCGAAGGTGGCCAGGAGGCTGAAGAAAAGCTGCTCGTCCTCGTAGCCGGCAATGGGCTGATCGAGCATGAGGATCACGACTTCCAGCACGGTCATACCCAGATAGATGAGATACCATATCCTCGCCGTCGCCTTCATCCTCGACACGAGCTTTCCTACCTGCGGGCCGGGGCTCTCCGCGCGGAGAAGGTACATCGAAGAGCCGTCGTTGCTCTCCGGGATGAAGATCAGCACGAAAACCAGAATGCCCATGCCGCCGATCCAGTGCGAAAAGCTGCGCCAGAACAGCGTAGAGCGCGACACCGCCGTGATATCCGTGATCACGCTTGAGCCCGTCGTGGTAAAGCCGGACATCATCTCAAAGCAGGCGTCGATGTAATGGGGGATATCGCCGTTGAACACAAAAGGCAGCGCGCCGAACATCGTCAGCACGATCCACGTCAGCGCCGTGAGGGCAAAGCCCTCCTTCTGATAAAGGCCGCTGCGCTCGGGGCGCAAACGTCCCAGCGCGAGCCCCAGCGCGGCAAGCAGCACGCAGGGCAACAGAAACGCAAGGATATTCCTGCGCGGCTCCCGGTAGAGCAGGCTCACCGCGAGCGGTGCGAGCATCAGCACGGCCTCAAGCAGCAGCAGCTTCCCCAGCAGCGCGCCAAGCTTCTTATAGTTCATTGTACCGCCTCACGCAAAAACGTCCGACAGATCGTTGATGCCTTTGTGCGTAGTCACTACCACGACAGCATCCCCCAGCTGAATCACAGCGCTGCCGTTGGGGATGATCACCTCGTTTTTGCGGATGATGCAGGCGATCAGGCAGTTTTTGCGGATGGTCAGCTCCCTGAGCAGTCTGCCGCAGAAGCGTTCCGGCCTTCTGACGGAAAACTCGAGCGCCTCCACCTGATGGTTGACCAGCCGGTAGAGCGTCAGTACATTGCTCCCCCTCGTGTTCGCAAGGGCGCGGACATAGCTGAGAATGCGGCTGGCCACGACGCTTTTGGGCGAAACGCTGTTTTCAACGCTCAGCTCGTCGAGCATGCCGAAAAGATCGTCGCTTTCGATCAGGGTGACGGTTTTTTTTACGCCCTTTTTGCCTGCGAACATGGAGACGATGATGTTCTCCTCGTCAACACCCGTGAGGGCAACAAAGGCGTCTGCTGCCTCAATCCCCTCCTCCAGCAGAAGGTCATGCTGCGTGCCGTTTCCACAGGCGACCGTCACACGCGGCAGCTCGTCTGCCAGCTGCTCGGCCCGCGCGCAGTTCTCCTCGATCAGCTTGACCGCGTAGCGTTTTTCTGCCAGCGCGTCCGCCAGATAATAGCCGATGCGTCCGCCGCCCACGATCATAACGCTGTGGAAGGGGCGTTTGACAAGGCCGGTCTCCGTGAGGAAATCGGCAAGATTTTTTCGGTCTGCCGTGAAATGGAGCCTGTCCCCCGCCTGTATGACGAAGCTGCCGGAGGGGATAAACACCGCGTCACCGCGCTGCACGGCGCAGATAAGCACCTTTGCCGTCAGCTTCTGCCCCAGGGAGAGAAGGCTCTCGCCGGGCAGCGCGCAGCCCGGCTCGGCGACGACCTCCACCAAAAGCGCCTTCCCCTCCGCAAAATGGTCGATCCGCGAGACGGAGGGAAGGCTGAGCATGTTGAAGATCTCGTCAGCCGTTTCGCGCTCGGGATTGACGACCATGGAAATGCCAAGCTCGTCCTTCATCTCCGCGATCTGTTTGCGGTATGCGGGGCTTCGCACGCGCGCAACGGTGTTTTTCACGCCCAGCCGCTTGGCGACCAGACAGGCAAACACGTTCAGCTCATCGTTTCGCGTCAAGGCGACAACAAGGTCGGCATTCTCCGCCCCGGCCTCGCGCTGCACGTCCATGCGCGCGCCGTTGCCCACCACGCCAAGCACGTCATAGCGCTCAAGCAACGTTTCGACGAGGCTCCTGTCCTCGTCGATGATGGTGAGCGAGTGGTTCTCGCCGGAAAGGCTTTTGAGGATGGTCTGGCCGACGCTGCCAAGGCCAATGATCAGGATTTTCATTTGCAGCACCTCCCCCCGCCGCACAGCGATCAGGTGTTTTTGATGATGACCTGCTCGATCACATCGGTGGCGTGCTCGCACATGTCGCAGCAGCTCTCAAGGCTCTCGAAAACCGCGCGCGTGCCGAGCAGCGTCCTTCCGTCGGTGCTGGAGCCAAACAGCTCGTAGATCGCCTCCGCGTACACCTCGTCGGCCTCCGTCTCGATGTCGTTGACCTTGACCACCAGTGCGCGCAGAGCCGCAGGCTTTTTGAAGTTTTTCAGCTCTCCGGCAGCCTCGTGCAGGGCGCTCACGCAGCGGTTGACGATTTTGGAAAGCTCCGCCGCCTTTGCCGGAACGTTGTCGATGTGATACATGTAAAAGTCCAGCACCACCTCGTCGAGCGCGTCGGTAATATCGTCGATGATCTGCGCCAGGCGCAAAATGTCCTCCTGGTCGATGGGGGTGATGAACTCAGTGGAAAGCTTGTTGAGAATGTCGTGGTGGACGCGGTCGGCCGCGTGCTCGATGTCATGCATCTGCGTGCGGTAGACGCTGATGCTGTCCGCGTGGAAGCGGCAGAGGATGTCCTCGAGCAGGTTGGATGCCTCCATGCAGTAGGAGGTCTGCTGCTCGATGAGCTTGAAGTAGTCGTTGGTTTTTCTCGCCATTGTTCTCTCTCCTTATGCAAAAATCATTAAAAAGAGCTTTGCCATGCCAAAGCCCAGCAGTCCACAGCCGGGGAAGGTGCACACCCAGGTGAGCACAAGCTCCTTGACCACGCTCCAGTTGACGTTTCTGAGCCTGCGCGCCGCGCCCACGCCCATGATGGCCGTGGTCTTTGTGTGCGTGGTACTGACGGGGATTCCGGTCAGCGACGAGAGCAGCAGACACAGCGTGGCGGAGAGGTCGGCCGCAAAGCCCTGATAGTGCTTGAGCTTGACCATGTCCATACCGACGGATTTGATGATACGGTAGCCGCCGATGGAGGTACCCAGCCCCATCACCGCCGAGCACAGCAGCATCAGCCAGACGGGAACAACAAAGCTCGTGGCCGTGGAGCTGCCGCCCGCAAAGGCCGCGCCGAGAAGGAAGATCGCCATGAACTTCTGTCCGTCCTGTGCGCCGTGCATAAACGCCATGGCCGCGCCCCCCGCCACCTGCGCGCCGGAGAAAAAGCGCTCAGTTTTCAGGCGGTTCTGCCCACGAAAGAGCAGCACCGTCAGCTTTGCCGTGGCAAAACCGAGGCCAAAGCCGAGCAGTGTGGAGAGGAAAATTCCGTAGATTACCTTGACCCACTCCGCGCCGTTAATGCCGGAAAAGCTGTTCTGTATTGCCACGGCGGCGCCCGAAATACCGGCGATGAGCGCGTGGCTCTCACTGGTGGGGATGCCGAAATACCACGCAGCCGTGGCCCAGATGACAATGGCTGCCATAGCCGCGCACAGGGCGATGAGCGAGAGCTGCGCGTCGCCGCCGAAGTCGACCATGTTGTAGATGGTCATGGCCACAGAGGCGTTGATGGCCGTCATCACCAGCACGCCCAGAACGTTGAAGATTGCGGCCATGACGATGGCTCTGCGCGCGCTGATGGCCCGCGTGGAGACGCAGGTGGCGATCGCGTTGGGCGCGTCCGTCCAGCCGTTGACAAGAATGACGCCCAGCGTCAGGAGAGTGGAGACGAGCAGCATGGGGTTACCCGCCGCCTGACTCAAAAAGTCGATCACGCTCATAGCAGCACCTCGGAAGTGTTTTTTTCACTGTACCACAAAAGCAGCAAAAGCGCGGCTAAGAAAGCAGCTCCGGCTCCTCCTGCCTCCCCACGTTCATGCGGTAGCCAACGCCCAGCTCATTGGTGATGTAGCGTGCCTCGCCGGGCTTCACACCCAGCTTTTTGCGGATATTGGCCATGTTGACCTGAAGCTTTTTCGTGCTGCGCTCGTCCGGATAGCCCCACACGCCGCGGATGATGGCTGAATAGGTCATCATCTTTCCGCAGTGCTCGGAGAGAAAGGCGAGGATGTTGTATTCCGTCTGCGACAGCTTGATCTCCCGCTCGCCGACAAACACCTGCCGGGCGTCGTAATCGATCAGCATGTCCTGCACCTGCAGCCTGCCGCCGGGCAGCCTGCCGCGATCGGCTCTGTGACGGTAGTTGCGCAAAAGCATGCGGATGCGGGCGAGAAGCTCCTCACTGCTGAAGGGCTTGGTCACATAGTCGTTTGCCCCGGCATCCAGCGCCGTCACCTTGTCCCGGTCGTCGGAACGGGCGGAGCGCACGAGGACGGGCGTGAGCGAGTCGCGGCGCACGAGCTCGAGAAGCTGCATCCCGTCGCGGTCCGGCAGGCCGAGGTCGAGGATCACCACGTCCGGCTGGTGCGAAACGAAGAGCGTGTGCGCAAGCGCGCAGGTGTCGGCCCAGATCACCTGATAGCCCTCCGTTTCCAGAAGGGCGGCGACAACGACGCGGATGTTGGCATCGTCCTCGACGAGAAGGATCTTATATTTATTGTTCGTCATCTGCTGCCTCCTTTTTCAGGGTAAAACGGAACAGTGCACCGCCGCCGCGCCTGTTTTCTGCGCTGATCTCCCCCTCATGCGCCTGAATGATGGTGGCGCACACCGAAAGGCCGATCCCGGCGTTGCGCTTCTGCGTGTTCGCCGCGCTCGCCTGCACGCCGGTGAAAAGTTCGGCAAGCCTGTCCTCCGCGATGCCGCAGCCGTCGTCCGCCACCTCGAAAACGACCTTCTGCCCCAGCACGAAGGCGCGCAGGGAAAGCTGCGTCATGCCCTCGGCGTGGAGCAGCGCATTTTCAAGAAGGTTGATGAGCACCTGCTCGATGAGAATGGGGTCGACGGACAGCACCACAATCTCCTCCGGGGTGTCGATATCGACCCGGCAGTCGGGATAGCGTTTGAGAAGCTTGGTCATCACCGAGTCCACCAGCTCGTCTAAAATGACAGGCGTTTTTTCGATTTTGATCTCCTCGTTGCTGATACGGGTGATGGAGAGGAGGTTTTCCACCATCCGCACCAGCCACTGCGCGTCCTCCCCGATGTTTTTGAGCATCATGTCCTGCTGCTCCTCGGTGAGCATGTCCCGCTTGTCGCGCAGGATCGAGCTGGCGCTGTAAATCGTGGTAAGCGGGGTGCGCAGATCATGCGAAACGGCGCGCAGCAGATTGGCGCGCATGCGCTCGCGCTCGCTTTTGGCTTTTTCGGCCTCGTAGCGCTTGATCTTCGTGGTCAGCATACCGGTCATGACAGAAACGGTGGTCATGATCAGCGCGGAGATCAGATCCACCGGGATATCAAAGTTGAAGGTGAGATACGGAAAGGTGAACGCGTAGTTGACGGCCAGTGTCCCACACACGGCGGAGACGATGCCGTAGGCATAGCCGTCCGTGAGAAGCGAAATGAGAAACACGGCGAACACAAAGATCGTCGTGATGTGCTCTATGACCTCGAGCCGTTCAAAAAGAAGGCTCAAAATGACCGCGACCAGAAAAATGCCGCAGGAGAGGAGGATGTTTTTGATCCTCTTTTTTCGTTCCATCTGTCACTCACCTCTTGTTCTACAATATCACCAAATTGGATAAGGCGCGGCAAAGAATGCCGCGCTCAGCGCTCACGGAAGGTCACAGTGACAATGGTTCCCTGGCCGGGGCTTCTTTTCAGGTCGATGGCCGCGTTGAGGTAGGCGGCGGCATGCTCGACGATGGAAAAGCCCCGTGCCGCCGATGGCTCTCGAGTGGCTTTTATCCCCCCGGTAGAAGCGCTCAAACACACGGCTTTGGTGCTCTTCCGGGATACCGATGCCCGTGTCGGCCACCGTCAGAACGCCGCTTTGCGTCACCGTCACGCTTACGCTGCCGCCGGGGACATTGTATTTGATGGCGTTTTCCGTCAGGTTGCATACGATTTCGTGGAACAGCCGCACCACGCCGCGCAACGTGAGATGCAGCGACAATACTCGCCCAGCTTCTGCCGCAGCGTGCGGATGTGCATATCCACCGTGCGCGTTTCGCCCACAAAGCTCTCGCCCCACACCTGCGCAAACAGCTGCTCGCGCGTGAATGCCATGCCGGGACGCGAGAGGAACAGGCGCAGCAGCTCCTATTCCCTGTACGTCAGCAGCACGCGCTCGCCGTCGATGCTGACGGTATGCTCGTCGAGGTTGAGCGCAAGCCCCTCCAGCTTCAAAAGCCGCTGCACACTCGCGCCCATTTCGATCACCTTGTGGTTGAGCAGCGCAAGCTGCCCGTCCAGTCGGCTCCGCATCATCCAAATCTCCCCGTGATATAGTCCTCGGTGCGCCTGTCCTCCGGCCGGGAGAACAGCTTTTCCGTGTCTGTGTATTCGATCAGCTCACCCAGCAGAAAAAATGCCGTGCGGTCGGAAACGCGCACCGCCTGCTGCATATTGTGCGTCACAATGACTATAGTATAGCGTTCCCCGCGCGAAATGGCAAGCTCTTCTATTCTTGCCGTGGAGATGGGGTCGAGCGCGCTCGTCGGCTCGTCCATCAGCAGCACCTCCGGCTCCACAGCCAACGCCCGCGCGATGCAAAGCCTCTGCTGCTGCCCGCCGGAGAGGCCGAGGGCGCTTTTTTCAGGCGATCCTTTGTCTCGTCCCAGATGGCGGCAGCGCGCAGCGAGCGCTCCACCAGCTCGTCGAGCTTTGCCTTTGATGTGACGCCGTGCGTGCGCGGGCCGTAGGCCACGCTGTCGTAGATGCTCATGGGAAAGAGGTTTGGCTTCTGGAACACCATACCCACGCGGCGGCGCAGGGTGTTGATGTTTACGCCGGGGGCGTAGATGTTTTCGCCGCGATAGCGCACCGCGCCCGTGACGCGCACGCCGGGCACAAGGTCGTTCATGCGGTCGAGCGTTTTCAGAAAGGTGGACTTTCCGCAGCCCGAGGGGCCGATGAGGGCCATGATGCTCTTTTCAGGGATGTCCATGCTGATATGTCTGAGCGCCTGCGCGCTTCCGTACCACAGGCACAGGTCGTTTACCGTCACAATGTTCAAATCCGATCCCTCCTTTTAAAATACCTGCCCACAAGCGCGGCGCACAGGTCGATGATGATCGTCAGCACCATCAAAACGACGGCAACGGCTACGTCAAATTCACCGTCCGTTTTTGCGTAGGAATACAGCGCCACCGTCAGCGTAGAACCCGCGCTGGTCATAGCATCAAAAAAGCCGTCGACTCGCCGAGAATGCGCCCCACCGCCAGAATGCAGCCCGTCACCACGCCGTCCACGCAGCCGGGCAGCACCACCGTGCGGATCACGCGCCACTTCCCCGCGCCCAGA
>CAYPLM010000007.1:0-23702 GCA_964411575.1 uncultured Oscillibacter sp.
CCGGTGTAGTAGTCCAGCCCGCGCGCGATGGTCAGGTCGACGGCGAAGTTCTCCTGCGGCACTCCGAACGCGCCGAGGTAGCGCGCGACGGTGCACAGCTCGTCGTACCCGCGGTCAAACAGCTCGTCGCGGCCGAGGTAAGCGCGCAGCGCGGCAAGCACGGTGTCGTTGTCGCCGGTGATGGAGATAAAGTGCAGAATTTCGTCCGCCTTGTCCGGCGCGACGGCAAGATCGTCGACGAGAATGGCACGCACCTTATCGGGGCCGATCTTTTCGAGCTTGTCCACCGTGCGCATGATGTCCCCGGCCTTGTCGGCAAGGCCGAGCATGGCGTAAAAGCCGCTGAGGATCTTGCGGTTATTGATGCGGATGCGGAAGCGGCGCAGCCCCAGCGAGGAGAACACGCGGTAGATGATGGCGGGGATCTCGGCGTCGTTCATGATGTCCAGCTCGCCGTCGCCCACCACGTCGATGTCCGCCTGATAAAACTCGCGGAAGCGGCCGCGCTGGGCGCGCTCGCCGCGATAGACCTTGCCGATCTGGTAGCGGCGGAAGGGGAAGGCCAGCTCATTATAGTGCAGGGCAACGTACTTTGCCAGCGGCACGGTGAGGTCGAAGCGAAGGGAGAGGTCGCTGTCGCCCTTGGTGAAGCGGTAGATCTGCTTTTCAGTCTCGCCGCCGCCCTTGGCCAGCAGAATGTCGCTCGCCTCGATGAGGGGCGTGTCGAGCGGGGTGAAGCCGTAGGCGCTGTACGCCTCGCGCAGCGTTTCCATGATGCGCTCCATCTGAAGCTGCGCGCCGGGCAGCAGCTCCATAAAACCGGAGAGCGTGTGGGGCTTGATGGTTGCCATATGATCCATTCCTTTCAGAACAAAAATACTTTGCGCTATGAACTTCGTCATTCCGTGTAAGTTTCACACACTGGCGTGGGAATCCGTACTCCTCACGCAGGGTCGATTTGGAAACGCAGGAAAAAGAACGGATTGCCACACCAGTGACATCGGTCACTGGCTCGCAATGACGCTTGTTTAATACGCTGCTATTATAATGGTTCAGGTGCACGCTGTCAAGCAAATGCTGCCGTTCCGCACGCCAAAAAGCCCGGAGGTAAACTCCGGGCTTTTCGGGCAGAGGGGGGATTGTGAACTACTTACTTTGCAGTCTTGGTGATGTAGTTGTAAACAGCCACGGCCACCTCGGCGCGGTTGGCGCTGCTCGTGGCCTTTTCCGCCTGTGCGGCCGTGAGGATGCCCTCGGCCACGGCCCAGGCCACGTCGACCTTGGCCCAGTCGGAAACGTTGGCGTTCTCGCCCAGCTCAGCGGCGTACACCTCGATGCCCTTGAAGGCAGCGTAGCGGCTGAGGAAGGCGGCCAGCTGCTCGATCGTCACAAACTCATACGGCTTGAAGGTGCCGTCCGGGCAGCCAAGCGCGATGCCGTTGGCGGCGGCCCACTCCACTGCCTTGGCGCAGTAGATGTCAGAGGTGATGTCGCTGAACACACCCTTGAACGCCACGGCGGGCTCACCGGCGAGGCGATAGAGGATGGTGACGACCATGCCGCGGTCAAGCGTCATGCTGGGGCTGAAGGTGGTGGCGCTGGTGCCGAGCATGATGCCCTTGTCGTAGAGGTACTTGACGGCATCATAGAAGCTGTCGTCCTCGTCCACGTCGACAAACGGCAGCGCGGGCTTGGTGGGCGTGGTGGGTCTGCTGCCGCCGCCCGTGCCGATGCTCAGGCCGCAGATGGTGCAGGTGCCGCCCACGAAAGTGTGGCCGTTGGCGGGGATCTCCTCAGTGTAGGAGTCGCCGCAGCGCGTGCAGGTGAAGAGCTTTTCGCCCTTCTCGGTGCAGGTGGGCTCGGTGGTGACGGTCTCATCATAGTCGTGGCCAAGCGCGGGAAGCTCAATGACGAGCGTCTCCTCGCAGTCGCGGCAGGTGTAGAGCGTCTGGCCGGCCTCGGTGCAGCTGGGCTCGGTGGTCACGCCGTCGTCCCAGTCGTGCTCGCCGCCGATGAGTCTGGTGTCGCCGGTGACGGCCACGTCCTCGTTGCGCTCCACGCCGTTGATGGTGACGAGAATGTCGCACGGGTCAACGCCGTCGGCGCAGGCGAAGCTGAGGCTGGCGAGGGCGGTGTTAGCCTCCACGCTCTGCTCAGAGGCCAGGGCGATGGTGAGAATGCCGTTCTCCGCGTCGTTGTTGAGGCTCTTGAAGGCGACGGGAGAGGTGTAGCCGATGAAGGAAAGCTGTGCGGGGTCATAGGTGACGGTGTACTTGGCATTGGTGATGGCCTCGTCATCGCTGAGGATCACGGTCATCTTGTTGTAGGCCGCGCCGCCGACGGAGGGCTTGACGCTCTGCTTTTCCGTCGTACCGTTCACCGCGTTGAGCACGCCGGCCACGGGGTTGGCAATGCGCAGGTCGATGAACTCCGCCGTGCCGAGCAGGTCGAGCGTGGCGGTCTCTTCGGCCTCTTCCACGATCTCCCCGGCCTCGTCAATGACCTCCTCGGCCTCGCCGAGCAGCTCATAGACGCGCTCGTTGCTCTCGCCGCTCATGGCGATGCTGCCGCTGGCGGTGATGGAACCGTCTTCATGGACGGTGTTGATCACGCTGGTGTCCAGACCGAGCATGTGCTCCACGGCTGCGGGAGAGGCGGCCTTGGCCTCGGCATTGTAGAGGCAGGAGATCCAGGTGGCGCCGTCCATGTTGCCGATCTTACCGAAGGTGGGCTCCTCACCGGCGAGGTTGATGTAATAGAGCGCCGCGGTGGTGGCGTCGGCAACGATCAGGCCGTAGTTGTCCTCGCTGAACTCGATGTACTCCATGGACAGGCCATAGGTGTCATCAAATTCCGCATCGAGCTCGGCGATCTTGCCGCGCACGAGGGTCTTGCTCTGGGCTTCAAGATTAACATCATAGGTGGGAACCACAATGTACTGGTAGATCACGCCGTCAAGATTGAGGACGTAGTAGATACGCGCGATGGTGTCCTCATCGCACTTGACGATGGGCGGGGAGACGATTTTATTCACCTCTGCAACAGTGGTATCACCAACATAGGCGATCGCCGCAGTATCCGGGTAGCTGGCGTTGTTGCTCCAGCCGCTGAGACTGCCTGCTTCGAAGTCGGTGATCATGTACGCGCCGTTGGAAGCGGAGAGATAGAACGGGAAGTCACCGTCGCTAAGCTCGTAAACCTTATCGTCCGTGGTCAGCTTGAAGTTGACGAGCGGGTAGTCGGTCAGGTCGCGGACGGCATAGCTGGTGGACACGGCGGTGGTGCCGGTCACAGCAAAGGTTGCGGGGTCGATGCGGTAGAGAGTGCCCGCCGCGGAGTACACGTCAGAGCCGTAAATCGCGCCCTGCGCGTAGCCGCCGCCGATGATCTGCACGTCGGAATCGGCAAGCTTGGTGGTCGCCATGGTCTCAAGGTCGATGCTGACCCAGGCGCTGCCATCCTCAGTGGTGACCTGCGCGTTGACAGTGGCGCTGACGGACTCGATGGGCTTGACCGTGACGGCGAAGTCCTTGGAGACATGCTCGCCGGCGGCGTTGACGGCCACGGTGGTGGCGGTGACGGTGGCAGTGCCCTCGCCCACGCCGGTGATCACGCCGTTGTCAACGCTGACAACATTGGCGTTGCTGGTGGCCCAGGTGAGCTCCTTGCTGTCGCCGCAGACGACCTTGGTCTCGATGGTTGCCGTGTCCTTGGCATAGAGCTCATAGCTGGTCTTGCTGGCCTTGATGGTCAGGTCGGTGGCGCGCTCATACTGGTACAGGGAGACAACGGGCCACACGTCCGCGCCGAAGGTGCCGATCTCAGCGGGGATAAGCACTTCGGGATCGACGGCATAGAGCGTGGCGGTGTCGCCCTCCTGATAGGAGGAGAGGAGCAGGTAGCCGTTCTCCTGGTCGTAGACCATGGAGGCGTACTTGCCGCCGGTGACAGCGGACACACCGCTCAGGTCGAGGCCGGTGTCGCCGATCTCAGTGCGCTGGCAGGTATAGCTGCTGCCGTCGGTGTAAGTGAACACGGAGAGGTAGTAGAGCTTGCCGCTCTCGGTGATCATGTAGTAGAAGTTTGCCGGGAAGTCACCGGAGATAACAGCGAGGGAGGGGGAGAAAACAATGGTGCTGTATTTCTGCAGGCCGGAGCCAACATAGGCAATGGCGGCCATCGGGTCGTCAGCGAAGGTGCTGCTCAGGTCCCAATAGCTCAGGCTGCCTTCCTTGGCATCGAGCATCTCGAGGAAGGTACCGCTGTTGCACAGGCCAACGATCCTGTCGAAGTAGCCCTCTTCACTGAGCGGAGCAGATGCAGCGTCGGAGTAGATCCAGCTCGAGGCGATGCTGCCGTAGGGCGTGGTGGTGAACTCGTCGGGGTCAACGCCATACATATTGCTGCCGTCGTGGAGGATCAGCTCGCCGTTGTGCAGCGTACCGGCGACATAGCTGCCAGAGGCAGTCTCGTCGCTCTTGGTCCACGCGGTGAGGTTGTCCGTCTCAAACTCGGACCAGTAGGTCTTGCTGTCGGTGTCGTAGACAAGGCCGCTGAGCTTGATGTTGGGCAGCACAGTGACAGTGAAGTAGCAGGATTCGGAAACCTCATTGTTGGCTGCGGAGGTAGCGGTGATGGTCGCCTCGCCGGCGGCAAGGGTCTTGATCTCGCCGTTCTCCACGGAGACGATCTCAGGCGCGCTGCTCGTCCAGATAATGCTCTTGTCCGCCACAACCCAGGGATACACCGTGGCTTCAAGCTGATAGGTAGCGCCCTTGAGCAGGCTCATCTCGCTCTGATTGAGCACAATCTTGGTGACGATTCCATCCTCAGGCAGCTCAATGGTCTTCTTGGGAACGACATAGATACCAACCGTATTTTCTTTGGTGGGCTTGGTATCAAGCAGTGTGCCGTCCTTATCGAGGATGTAGAACTTGACATTGGTGATGCTGGCGTTCTTCGTCGCAGTGCCCGCGCCGAAGTACAGAACATCGTTCACGCTGTCATAGGCCAGCGAGCAGTAACCGGTGGCATACATGCCGCTGATAGGTGTAAAGGTATCAACAGGCGTAACCGCAAGCTCACCCTCAGCAATGCTGTCGAGCGTCCACTTGTAGAAGCGAACCGTATTGGAGTAGCCGCCGTTGATGGCATAGAAGTTGCCGCTGTCATCGATGGTCATGGCGCGCAGCGTGCACGCCGCATTCGTGGTAGTGCCCGCCGTGACGGAAATGTCGGCCACCTTGGTCATCTCACCGGTAATGAGATCGAGCGTATAGAGCGTGTTGCCCTTGCTCTTGATGGCACCGTTGACAGCATTGCTGGTGTGGAAGGTGAGAACGTACATCGTCTCGTTCTGGTCGTTGAAGGCCATATCGGCGACCATTTCGTCCTCAGTCTCGAAGGAGAAGTCAGCGACCTTATACACGGTCTCCATCTCCTCCTGAGCTGCCGTGTAGAAGCCGTCGTCCGTAGCAAAGAAGACGTGCTTGCCGGCATACTCGGCGGCATAGACCTCGTAGTCTGTCGCGCAGTATTCGCCCATACCGGCAGTTTCGCTCAGGGTCTCAAGGTCGATCTCGACCCAGCGCTGGCCGCTGCCATGGGTCGTACCGGCGGTGAATCCGAAGATACGGCCGGTGAAGTCCTCGGGCGTGCCGCCGTACTTCACGCGGTAGCTGGTCTCGTTGCCGGCGTAGTCGGCCACGACGATGGTGATATACTCGCCCGCAGAATCATCGAGCGGGAAAGTCAGGCCGCAGACCTCGTTGGCCTCGTCCTGCACGGGCGTGCCGCCCATGAGGATCTTGCTGCCGGTCTTGTTGTACACGCCGATGTAGGAGACATACTGGTTGTCCTGCGCCACGACGGTGACATAGCCGGTGAGCAGATCCTTGCTGATCTGGAGCACCTCGGGGGCAGTGTCGTCCACGGTGAAGGTGTTGGTGAAGAACGCACCCTCGCCCAGCGCGCCGGACTCGATCATCGCAAGCGCCTGCTCTTCGGTGATCGTGCCGTCCGTCTCATAGTACTCGGGGATGAGCACAATGCCGGCGGTGAACACATCGCCTTCCTTCAGACCGTTGGCCATGGGCTTGAGATTGGCGGAGAGGCTGTAGCCGGTGTTGCGCCAGGCGGAGCCGTTGGTGTAGTAGTAGGCGCCGGCAACCTGCTCCTGAATGATGCGGATGCTGGTCTCGCCGGTGGTCTCATTCTTGAAGTAGTCCACAGCAGAGGCAGCGTTGCGCACGAGCGTGAAGGAATACTTGTCGATGGCGGCTTCGGAGTTGATGGCCGCGCGGTCATAGGGGATCTCATTCTCCACGACGTATGGGTTGACGGTGTAGACATAGCTGGTCTTTTCACCGGGGTACTTGATGGAGAAGTAGTTGGCGTTGAGGCCGGTGGTCGCGTAGAGATAACCGGGCTTGAAGGAACCGGTGTTCATCGCGTCGTACAGCTTCTCAACGTAGGTGGAGGTGTCGATCATGCTGGCGTCGGACCAGTTGCCGTAGAAGCCAAGCATGGGGATGGAGTGGTCAACGATCAGCTCGCCCTCGGCCTCGCTGCTCTCGGTGACGGTCTCCACGTAGACATAGCCCTCGACGTATGCGCCGTTGGGATAGTCAGCGTCGAGCGCGGCCTTCTGGTCGTCGGTCAGCGTGACGGTGACGTGCACGGAGACGGCATTGTCCGCAGCGGGAACCACAACGCTGGCCGTGGACATCTTCTGGAGCAGCACATAGGCGTCGTTGGTGTCCACCGCGCCGTTGCCGTTGAGGTCAGCGATCTCCGCGATCTCGGCAACCTTGCCGGTGGTGTAGTCGAGGATGTACTGCACGTCCTTCGCGTCGGTCTTGCCGTCGCCGTTGACGTCGCAGACGAAGGCATCCGCGCCGGGCGTGTAGTCCGCGCCGGTCACGTCAAAGTCCACCACGGCCATCAGCGGCGTGGTGAGCGTGTCCATGAAGGTGGCATAGTCACTGGCCGTGTAGGCGGCGGTGAACAGCTCCTGCGTGAACAGGTCGGCGGAGAAGGTGTACTCCTGCGCCTCGTCGGTGAGGTTGTGGATGGTGAAGTCGAACTCGTAGACGCCGGTCTTGTCCGGGTCGTCGCCGAACTCGGCCTTGACCTTGCCGTCATACGCCGTGCCGGAGAGGTTGTTGTCGACAAGGATGTAGCTCTTGGCGCTGACAGCATTGCCCACGTTTGCAAGGCCTGCGCCCTGATTGAGCACGGAGTAAGGCGTGCCGTAGCTGCTGTTGGCGTCGATGATGGGCTCGGCGGTGGACATGAGCAGGCTGTTGATCAGCGCACGCGCGCTCAGCCCGGTCTTTTCCACCAGCCCGGCCTCGCGGACATACTGCGCCGCCACTGCCGCCATACCGGCGACCTGCGGGGAGGCCATGGACGTACCGGACATGGTCTCGTACTGGTCGTGGTCGAGCATGCCGGTGTCGTTGTTGGCGCCGTAGACGGAGTAGATGCTGCCGCCGGGCGCGGTGATCTCAGGCTTAAGCTCGAGGCTGCCGGGCACGCCCCAGGAGCTGTAAGAGCTCATGGTGTAGGTGTCGGAGTTGTAGTAAGCAGAGCCGATGCCGGCCTGGATGGTGATCTTGCCGGTGTAGTAGTCACCGTCGGCCGCCTTGGTGGAGGCAGCGAGGATGGCAAGGCCGTCCGCCTGAGTGATGGAAACGGCAGGAGCCGTCTTGGTGTAGTCGGACAGATCCATGTTGATCGTACCGGCCGCGTTGTTGTAGATGACCGTGGCAATCGCGCCCGCCTCAGCGGCGTTCTCCGCCTTCACATAGAAGGACAGGCCGCCGCGCTGCACGAACACCACCTTGCCGGTGACATCGATGCCTTCAAAGTCGGTGGTCTCGCCGGCCACACCCACAGGCAGCATCACATAGTCATACTCGCCGGCGATGGTGTTGAGCGGCGCGTTGGAGTAGCTGGACTCCGTGTAGAACGAGGTGACACCGTTGGCCGTAAAGGAGCTGCCGGTGAAGCCGTCGTTATCTGCGGAGGCGACTGCGAGAGAGTGCGTAAAGGAGCCGGGGGAGCCGTCCATCTGCATGGACACGTCCTCAGCGTAGAGATAGCCGAAGGTGGTGCTCTCCGCCCAGTAACTGGAGTTACCGGCGGACATGCACACCACGGAGATGCCGCTTTCGGTAAGACCGGCGAGCATGTCGGCATAGTCAACCGAGCGGCTGAAGCCGGGGTTGCCGGAACCGAGCGAGAGGTTGATGCTGTCCGCGCCGAGCACGACCGCGTCTTCGATGGCGGCCATGTAGTCGGAGTCGTAAGCGCCGCCGCCCGCGCCAAAGACCTTCATGGTAAAGATCTGCGCATCGGGGGCCACGCCCTGCACGAGAACGCTTTCAAGGGCGGAGACAAACGCGCCGTTCCCGTCGGGGATGTAGCGGTTGGCCGCCGCGATGCCCTCGACATGGGAGCCGTGCTCGCCCTGCGTGTCGTGGACATGGTCAACGGTGTAGTTGCCGTCAACATAGTTGTAAGCGAAGGGGATCTTGTCGCTCAGATACGCCTTGTCGGCCGTCACCTTGACGTTGAGCTTACTGAGAAGCTCGTTGGTGAGATCGTCCTTCGTCAGCACGCCGACGCGAGCCTTGTACTCCTCAAGGGTCTCGTTCTCGTCTGCGTTGAGGCTCATGGAATAGTTCCACGCCGCCGCGTCGAAGGAAAGGTGTTCATAGTCGATGCCCGTGTCGATCACGGCCACCTTGCTGCCCGCGCCGGTGTACCCGGCCGCCCAAGCCACGTTGGAGCCGATCTGCTTGGAAGAGGTGGACATGTTGGGGTCATCCGCCTCATCCCTGTCCATGACCATGGGCTCGTAGCGGTTTTCAATGACCACGCGCTTCACGCCGCTGAGCTTTTCGATCTGCTCGATCTGGCCGTAGCGGACGTTCGCCGAGATCAGGTTTGCCGCCAGCGTCAGATTCCACACCACGTCGATGCTCTCACCGAGCGCGGTGTCGATGCGCGCCACCGTGCTCACCTGCGCGGCCTTCAGGCCGTCGCGGTATGCCTCGGCGGAGGCGGTGTTGAGCAACTCGGCCTTGCCGAAATGCTCCACAGTGGACTCTTCCTCGAGCACGATGGACACGCGGACGATGTCGTCCTGCGCGTATTCGACCGTGCCGAGCGTTTCCGCCTGCTGTGCGGTCTCCTCGCCCAGTCGGAGCGAGGTATCTGCTGCGCTGTCGATCTTCTCGTATGTAAGAAGCTCGGTCTGGCTGCCCGCCGCGCCCACCGGCGCCACGAGGGCCAGAAGCATCGTCAGCGTAAGCAGAAGCGAAAGGATGCGTCTGGATAGATGCTTGTTCATGTGATACCCTCTTTCCCGAATTTCTGCCCCGCGGGAGTAGCGCGGGACGCATGGCCACTGCCGGAAACGGTCACTTTCGCCTGACAGCGTACCAATTAGTCAACATTCTACACTTATATGAATATTTTGTCAATAGGTTGTGAATAAATTTTTGCTCCAGAATTGGTAGTTCTGTTTTACGCAAAAAATATGGTATTTTTAGAATACTTACGGCAGGCCGCCCGGAATTTTGTGCCATTTTCCGCCGCCCTCCTGCTGTGCCCGCTCCGCATGTGCGCGCGCCGCGCTCTTCATGCCTCCTTTGCGTGGCGGATAAATATCCGCATATTTTCTGTTTTCTCACTTTTCCTCCGCATAAAACTTTTTCTTGCCTGTGGCGGCGGACGGTGCTAAAATAAAGGGGATCCTTTCCCGCCTTGTTTGCGGGTCGAGAGAAACGGAGGGCTTGCGCCGTGCATAAAGCAATCAACATGCTTCGAAGCTATCTTCTGCGCTTTTTCTTCCGCCTGACGGCGCTGCTGGCAGCGCTGGCGGGCTACTTTTATAACCGTGCAGCGCTGGACTTCACGCAAAGCCGCACGCTGCTCTCGCCGGTCAATCTGCTCTGGTGCATCCTGCTGGTTTCGTTCGCCTTGCAGCTGTCGCCGCGCTCGCGCGTGTCGCGCGGATGTCTCAAGCAGTTTCCCGAGCATTTCGCCGTGGTGGAGAATGTGGTGGACGGCTTTTTCCTGCACACCAAGCTCAAAAAGCTCGACCTGGGCGCAACGCGCGTGGCACTGGTGTGGACCGCGCTGAACCTGATTTTCGCCGTGCTTTACTGGCGGAGCGTGCTGGGCGTGCCGGAGATGGTGCTTCTGACCGTGTTTTACTACCTGTGCGACGTGATCTGTATCGTGTTCTACTGCCCGTTCCAAAAGCTCTTCATGAAAAACAAGTGCTGCGTCACCTGCCGCATCTTCGCCTGGGGCACCATCATGACTGTCACGCCGCTGATCTTCATCCCGCATTTCTACTCATGGAGCCTTGTGGCGCTGGCGCTGGCGTGCACGGCGCTTTGGGAGATCGTCTACCACCGCCATCCCGAGCGCTTCTGCGAGGAGACCAATGCCTTCCTCACCTGCGCCGCCTGCACCGACCACCTGTGCGTGGTCAAGCGCGCGCTGGAAATGTCCCCGCGGTAAGCGCTTGCTTTATATTCGTATAAGTAGCAAGCCCGCAAGCATGTGCTTTCATCCTGTAAAAGAGCCCCCGTCATTCCGAGCAAGTTTCACACACTGGCGTGGGAATCCGTACTTCCCGTACTGGATTGGTTCGGAAATGCGCGAAAAAGGGCGGATTGCTACACCAGTGACTTCGGTCACTGGTGTAGCAATGACGGTTTTTTGACAGGCTCAAAGGAACCTTCTTTAAAGAAGGTTCCTTTTATTTTTAATGCTGATTGTTCCACATCATTCTATATCATTTCTCAATATAGGTTGACTTTAGCATACCTACATGATAGATTTTCATCAATTGCGTTCCCACATTTATCGAAAAGGAGAATAACAGCACATGAAAATGCCCCGCGTTCAACGCCTGCTTGCACTGCTACTGACGCTGCTGCTGGTCTTTCAGACGGCCTTCCCCGTAGCCGCCGCCGGAGAGCTGAGCGGTCACTGGTGCAAAAAGGAGATCACCGAGCTTCTCGACCAGGAGCTGGTCGCCGGCTTCCCCGACGGTCAGTTCCATCCGGACGACAACGCCTCGCGCGCCGAATTCGTCCGCATGATCAACAGCGTCTTCGGCTTTGTCCGCAGCGGTGAGCAGCGCTTCACCGACGTGACAGAGGCCGACTGGTTCGCCGCCGACCTTGCCGCTGCGGCGCGCGCCGGATATCTCACCGGCATGCCCGACGGCACCGCTCACCCGCGCGACCTGATCACCCGTCAGGAGGCCGTAAAGCTTCTGATGGGGCTGCTGGGCGAGACACGCCGCGGCAGCTTCTCCCTGTTCACCGACAGCGCCGAGATCGCCGATTGGGCGCGTGACGCCGTGGAGACCGCCGGTGCGCTGGGCTATGTGCATGGCATGCCCGACGGCAGCTTCTGCCCCACGAAGAATCTCACCCGCGCCGAGGCTGTCAAGCTCCTTTATAATCTGGCCTGCGCGTTTTATCAGCAGCCCGGCGTGTACACCGGGCGCGTGGACGGCGGCGCGGTGCTGCTCACCGGCAACGTCACGCTCCACGGCATGACCATCGACGGCAACCTCTACATCTCCGAGTCCTGCGCCGGGGCGGTGGAGCTGTCCGACGTGACAGTCACGGGCCGCATTATCATCTTCGGTGATGCCGCGCGCACCGTCACCCTTATCAACTGCAAAAACGGCGGCGTTACCCTGCGCGACGAGGCCGTCAACACCATGCTCGTCACCAAGGACAGCGGCAGCGGTTCCGGCGGCGGCAGCGGTTCCGGCGGCAGCAGCGGTTCCGGCGGCGGCAGCGGTTCCGGCGGCGGCAGCGGCTCCGGCAGCACCACGCCCTCCACGAGCTATCGCTTCTCCGCCGCGCTGGACAAGACCAGCTGCGACATCAATGTGCTCAACCGCGTCACCGGCTCCGTCACCTACAGCGACGGCACGCCCGTTTCCGGCGTGCGCGTGACGATGACGATCTTCTGCGACGGCGTGCACGTCACCTTTGACGAAACGCAGACCGACGCAGCCGGTGCCTTCGCCATCTCCTTCACCCTGCCCGACGCCTCCGTCGCGGGCGCATACGATGTTGTCGTCCACGCGGGCGCACCCCTTAATGAAAGCCGCACCCTGCACCTGACCGCCGTGGGCGAGGTGACGGTGGATCGCGCCGCCCTGCGCGCCGAGCTGGAACGCGCCGCCGCGCTGCGCGAAGCGGACTACACGCCCGCCAGCTGGCAGCAGCTGCAAGCCGCTGTCTCCGCCGCACAGGCCGTGTACGACGACGCCGACGCCACGCAGGCCGAGGTGGACTCCCAGACCGAGGCGCTGCGCGCTGCCATCGGCGCGCTCGTGCGCCCCGCGGACAAGACCGCACTCGCCGCCGTGATCGCCGAGGCCGAGGCTCTGGTTCAGGCAGACTACACCGCCGAGAGCTGGCGCACGCTCGCCGCCGCGCTGGAAGCCGCCCGCCATGTGTACGACGACGCCAACGCTACGACCCACGAGGTCGCACAGGCCGCACAGACGCTGCGCGAGGCCATCGACGCGCTGGTGTCCAACGGCGGCATCGATGCCGTGCTCATGCTCAACGGCGCAGCCGCGCCCGTGCATTACCGCGCCCTGCTCGACGCTTCCGCCCTCTTCCCCAACAGCAGCGACGCGCTTGTCTGGCTCACCACCGGCAGCAGCGTGGAGTCGCTCAGCGTGACTGCCGCGTCCTCCAACGAAAGCGTGCTCACGCTCAACACCCCTGCCAACTCCACTGACGCCGCCATCACCGGCGCGCTGCATGCCACCGGCTCTGCAGACATCACTCTCACCAGCACGCGCGGCAGCATCACCCGCACCGGCACGATGAACGTCATCGTTGTCAACGCCGCCACCGTCAACGCCCTCACCGAGGCCATTGCCCGCGCCAAGGCGCTCACCGAGGCGGACTACACCGCCGAAAGCTGGACGAACCTCCAGACCGCTCTGACTGCCGCCGAGACCGCGCTGAGCGACGTAACCTCCTCCGAGGCCGCGCTTGCCGATGCACTCAATGCGCTCAACGCCGCCATTGACGCGCTTGTCGATGCCAACTTCCGCAGCGACATTGCCGTCACCTTCAGCACCACCCGCGACAACAGCGGCATCGTCACCGAGTACACTGTCTATCAGGGGCTTTCCAACACGCTCTACCTCTGCACCGCCGCCGAGGCTTCCCAGATCAGCGACGTCACTCTCTCCGGTGACGAGGCCGCCGGTTTTGAGCTTCTGCTCGGCAGCCTTTCCAGCTGGAACCCCGCCAACGCGCGCAGCTTCACCGTGCGCATGGCCAACCTCGGCACCTATTCCTTCACCGCCACCGTCACCTTCACCGACGGCACCTACACCACCGCCAGCATGACCTGCACCGCCGTGCCGCAGGTGAGCAAGACGGAGCTGAAGACGGCCATCGACAAGGCCAAGACGCTCGTTGAGAGCAACTACACCTCCGGCTGGGATGCCTTCCAGACTGCCTATGCCGCCGCCAACGAGGTCTACGCCCTGCGCATCACCACGCAGGAGGCCATTGACACCGCCACCGCCAACCTCAACGCCGCCATGGCCGCGCTGGTGCTCAAGCCCATCGAGGGCACGCTCGCGCTCTTCGCCATCTACGAGGGCACGGGCAACACCGCCAACACCGTGGTTCCCGAAATTGTTTACGCCTCCAAGAACGACAGCATCCCCGCCAAGGGCAACTACTGGCTGCACTTCACCGGCGTGGAGACCAGCCAGGTCACCGGCGTGAGCATCACTGCCGACAGCACCTGCGTCAACATCAGAACACCCAAGGCCGGCAACCCCTGCACCGGCGACACCCACACCTGCTGCTACACTTTTAACTTCTGGATCAAGGTCAGCAGCGAGGGCACGGCCAAGCTCACCGCCACCGCCACGCTCATCGACGGCAGCACCGTTTCCTTCCCCCTGTTCACCGTCACCACCGAGCCCGAGCCCGCCGACGTGGACAAGGCCGCCCTCACCGAGGCCATCGCCCGCGCCGAAGCGCTCACCGAGGCGGACTACACCGCCGCGAGCTGGGCGAACCTCCAGACCGCGCTGACCAGCGCCAGGACGGTGCGCGACAACGCCTCCGCCACGCAGGATCAGGTCAACGATGCGCTCAATGCGCTCAACGCTGCCATTGACGCGCTGGAAAGACTGCCCGTGAACGCCGACAAAAGCAAGCTCTACGACCTCATCTACGACGCCGCAAAGCTCACCGCCGAGCCCTACACCGCTGCCAGCTGGACTGCATTCCAGGCCGCGCTGACCGCTGCCAACACCGCCAATGACGACGCCTACGCCACACAGGAGACCGTAGACAGCGCCCGCGCCTCGCTCGTGACGGCAATGGCCCGCCTCGAGTGGACGGCGGAAACCGTCTTTAAGACCTTCACCACCACGCCCGACATCGTCTGCGCCGGAAACTACCTGTATGACTCCGACTGGGATTCCTCCGCGTGGGAGGCCGAGCTGGACGGCACCTGCTTCCGCCTGACGCTCGGCGGTCACAAGACCGACCTTGGCAGCAAGTCCGGCATGCTCTACACCCTGATGAACAACCTCACCGCCGCTGAGCTCAAGGAAGCGCTGCTGGCGCAGTGCGAGACGCTGGTACTCGAAACCTACGACGCTTACGAAAGCGCAGGCGGCAAGCTCGTCAGCCGTTACAGCACCTATCTTGCCGTGGACGACGGTCTCGACCGCACAGCGCTGCGCAGTGCCGTGCGCGCGGCGCGCGCTCTGAGCGCCGACGGCTGTGACGCGGACAAGTGGAGCGCCATGCAATCCGCTCTTGCCGACGCGCTGAACGTCTACCGCAGCAGCGCCTCCACGCAGGACCAGATCACCTCCGCCGCTTCTGCGCTCAATGCTGCCATTGACGCGCTCAGTGACTCGTCCGAACCCAGTGTGCAGATCAAGGACATTGGCCTGCAATATACCTATGGTACCTTCATTATCAACAAGGACCCCGGTGAGTATGCCGACGCTTACTTCCAGGTCGTGGCCGGCACCTATAAGACCGGTCTGACCGACATGTGCCTCTACGGTGTGAATGACTGGTTCTCTCAGGGCTGCGCCAACCCCGATGCCAGCAGCAGCGGCATGTGGGAGTACATCAAGGCCAACTGCGCCAAAGATGGCAAGTACGTCGTGACCATCCGCCTCTTTGCCGATTTCACCTCCGACCCCGCGCCCTACCTTGTGGACGGCAAGCAGGTTGAATTCCAGGTGTATGTGACCGAGTAACACTACCTCCATATTTTCCCTCACGCCGGGCAGGTCAACCTGCCCGGCTGCGGGCTATTCTGAAAGGAGCAAATGCCAATGAAACGAACGCTTTCCGCGCTGCTGGCTGCGGTGCTGGTGCTGCTGTGCATCCCCATCGCGGCGGCAGACGAGCCCCCCGTGGAGCTCACGCTCACCAACGCCGTACAGCAGATCGAAACGCGCCACATCCAGCCCCTCTCGCTGCGCGTACACAACCGCGAGCACCAGAAGCGCACCGTGCGCCTTGTCGCCGCGCTGGTCAACTACCGCGGCGAAGTGCTCAGCCGCAGCTTCACCCAGCTGACCCTGCCCGAAAGCGGCACGGCGGAGGCCACACAGTATCTCAAGCCCGGCAGCGATGCCTATGAGGTACTGCTCTACGCCGAGGACGAAAACGGCGGTACGCTTTCCAACGTCCTGCACCTGCCCGTCAAGGGCGGCTACGCCAAGCGCGAGATCAAGACGGTGGAAGAGCTTTTCGTCACCGTGCCGCAGTGGTCGTCCTACACGCTGCCCGAGCGCGTGACCGTCACGCTCTACACCGGCGAGCGCGAGCAGGTCGCCGTGGAGTGGAACCGTCAGGCTGACCTCACCGTCACCGGCGTGCAGCGCATCACCGGCCGCGTGGAGGGCACGGACAAGCCCGCCGTGTTGGTGCTCACCGTGCTCAAAGCCGACAAGCTTGAAAGCATCCCCGCTCTGAGCGTCACCGTGGAGCAGAACGCCCGCTTCACTCTGCCCGCCGCCGTGGCCGCAAAGACCGACAGCGGCGAGACCGTTTACCTTGCCGCCGAGTGGCAGGGCGAGGCCAGCACCGCGCAGGCCGGTACGTTCTCCTTCACGGGCAAGGCCGCCGGGCAGCCCATCTCTCTCACGCTCACCGTGCTCAGCGCAGATGACAGCGCCGTCTACACCTTCCGCAACAGCGAGCTGTCCGCCTACGCCTGCGACGTGCTCGGCTGCAGCGCGGACGAGATCACCCGCGGCATGCTCAAAACCATCACCAGCCTCGACCTCTACTATGGCCTGTGGTCGGACGATGATCTGGAGGATCTGCGCTTTTTCTCCAACCTTGAAGAGCTCAAGCTGCCCATGGCGATGACCAGCGGCGACTGCGACCTCTCCCCGCTTGCCGACCTGCCGCTGCACACGCTCGACCTGTACTACTCCACCAGCGTTTCAAGCATCGCGCCGCTGTTCAACCTGCGCACGCTGCGCTCGCTGCGCCTGACCGGCACGGCCGTGGAGGACTTCTCCCCCGTCGGCCCCTGCGGCGATACGCTCAGCGCCGAGGGCTTCACCCTTACGCCTCTTGACGTGGACGCCGACGGCACCGCCGTGCTGCGCATCCGCGCGGGCGAGGCGCAGCCCATGCCCTTCGCCGTGCGCCTGAGCGACGGCAGCTACGCCGCCGTGGACTGGGAGCTGCGCGAGATCCCCGCGCAGGAGGACGGCACGCTGACCGTGCGCGGCCGCCTGATCGGAAGCGAAACGACGATCAGCGTCACCTGCGTGATTGCCGACCGCGAGGACTACGCCATCGAGTGGCAGGACGCCGCCGTTGAGCAGGCCGTGCGCAACGCCATCGACAAGCCCTACGGCACGGTGTACTACTCCGACGTAAAATACCTCAGGGAACTCGACGCCTTTGCCCTCGGTGTGCGCACGCTCGCTGACCTTGAGCATCTGCGCAGCCTCACCTATCTGGGCGTGGCCGCCAACTACCTTGACGACAGCCAGTGGCGCTACATCAGCAAGCTGACAAAGCTTGAATACCTCGACATCGCCATGAACCAGTTCACCACCCTCCCCGCCGGTGCGCTCAAGGATATGCCCAACCTGATCGAGCTGTGCGCCGATGAAAACCGCATCGTGACCATCGAACCCGGCGCGTTCCGCGGGCAGGAGGATCTCAAAACGCTGATGCTCGAAGAGAACCCCGGCCTGACCGATATCAGCGAGGTGGCGCAGATCACCGGCCTTGAGGATCTTTTCATCCGCAAGACACCGATCAGCGACCTCAGCTGCCTCAGCGGCCTTACAAACCTCACCGAGCTGTGGGCCACCAACTGTCCCATCAGCGACATTTCTCCGCTGTCCGGCAAGAGCAGACTCTACCGCGTTTACCTCGGCAACAGCAAGCGTGAGGGCAAGCTCACCGACATCTCCGCCCTCTCGTCGGCGAAGGGGCTCTACTGGCTCGAGCTCGACGGCAACCGCATCACCGACCTCTCCGCTCTCTCCGGCACGAGCGCACTGATGCACCTCGAGGCGGACTACAACCTCATCGAGGACATCTCTCCCCTTGCCGACTGCGCCTCGCTTGAGCGCGTGTTCCTCAGCAACAACCGCATCACCGACGTCTCCACGCTCGGCTCGCTGAGCAAACTTTCGAGCGTCTACCTGCAAAACAACCGCATCACCGACGTCACGCCCCTTGCAAAGCTGACGCAGCTGAAAAACCTCTACCTCGCAGGCAACCCCATCGCCGACTACTCGCCGCTGCGCGGGATCTACTCCCAGCTCATCGGCAAGGACTTTGTCGTGTAACAGAAAGGAAGCACTGTCATGAAGCCTATCTACCGCATTGCCGCGCTGCTGCTGTCGCTGGCACTGACGCTCTCGTGCGTCGGCGTACAGCCCACCCGCGCCGTAGACAGCGCCGACGCCTCCCTTGCCCAGCTGCGCGAGCTGGTGCTTGAGGACGAGGTGAGCCGGGCGGACGACGCAGCCTCCGCTGAAGCCGACGAGCCCGTTTTGCTGATCGTGGAGCTGCAGGGCGGTGCGCTGCTGGAGATCTCCGGCGCGCAGACCGCCGCCCTCGCTGCGGAGAACACCGGCCTTGCCCGCCGCGTGGAACGTGAGCAGGAGGCGGTCATCGCCGCCATCCTCGCCATCGACCCAGACGCCGAGATCCTCCACCGCTACGACCTTCTTCTCAACGGCCTGAGCGTGCGCACCAGCCGCCGCTTCCTCGCCGACATTGCCGCGCTTGAAGGCGTGTCCTCCGCCGTGATCGCCAACGAGTACCGCCGCGCCGTGGCTGACACGCAGCTGCTCGGCGCCGCCGTGCAGACCGCACAGCGCAGCGACCTTGACGGCCGCGGCACCGTGGTGGCTGTGATCGACTCCGGCATCGACTATACCCACAAGGATATGGTCATCTCCCCCGACGCGCTCGACGATGTGAAGCTCGGCGCGGACGAGGTGAGCGCGCTGATCGGCGAGCTGGGGCTCTCCGGCGCATACTTCACCGAGAAGGTGCCCTACGGCTACAACTACGCCGACCACGACCAGAACGTCATCGACACCGCCGTGGAGGACTCCGCGTACAACCACGGCATGCACGTGGCCGGAATCATCGGCGCAAACTGCCAGAGTGCGGACGAGCTTGCCTCCCAGCGCGGCATGCGTGGCGCAGCCCCCGAGTGCCAGCTGCTGGCGATGAAGATCTTCTCCAACACGCCCAACGTCGCCGCCAGTGAGGCCGACATCATCGCCGCCATTGAGGACTCCGTTGCCCTCGGCGCAGACGTGATCAACCTGAGCATCGGCCTCAGCGCAGGCTTCCGCAGCGACGAAAATGGCCAGCAGAAGGCCATCCACGCCGCGCGCGAGGCGGGCGTGATCGTCGTGGCCGCCGCAGGCAACGGCGCTGTCGCGCCCTACCAGCAGGCCTCTGACACGCGCCCCCACCCCAGCTATCTCTCCGTGATCGACACCGGCACCGTCGCCGAGCCTGGCCTGAGCGAGGACACCATCCAGGTCGCCTCTATGGACAACAGCGGCCGCGTGGTCTATCAGCTCACCGCCCATCACGACGGCTCGGAGACGAAGCTGCCCTACGTCCTCTCCGACTTTGACGTCTCCGCCCTCACCGACGAGTACGAGCTGGTGTACTGCGGCCTTGGCCGTCTCAGCGACCTTGGCAACCGCGATCTCACCGGCAAGGTTGCGCTCATCGAGCGCGGCGAGATCGGCTTTGACGAGAAAAAGCTCAACGCCCAGCAGCGCGGTGCCGTCGCGGTGATCCTCTTCAACAGCGACGGAAACGATACCTTCCTCGACTACACTGCCACCAGCGACGAGCTGACCATCCCCGTGCTCTTCCTTCGCCACAGCGACGGCGCGGCGCTGCGCACGCTCTGCACCTCCGGTGCCACCGTCACCTTCAGCGGAGAGGCCGTGATCCTGCCGCTGAGCTTTTCCGGCATCTCCTACTTCAGTTCCTGGGGTCCCACCTCTGATCTGAGCTTCAAGCCCGACGTGGCTGCCGTGGGCGGCTATGTGTGGTCCACCATTGGCGGCAACGACTACCAGACCATGTCCGGCACGTCGATGGCCACGCCCAACGTCGCGGGCATGGCTGCGCTGATGCTCCAGCAGCTCGCCGCCGACGGCGTGACGGTGGACGACCCCACCGCCTACGTCAAAACCGCGCTGATGAACACCGCGCAGCCCATCTCCGACGAGTCCGGCGCACTCTACTCCCCCCGCGCGCAGGGCGCGGGTGCCGCCATGATTGCCGACGCGCTGCGCACGAGCGTCACCGTCACCTGCGAGGGCGTGCCCTATATGGAGCTTAAGACCATCAACGCCCCCCGCACGCTTGCTCTGCGCCTTTGCAGCACCGGCAGCGAGAGCGTGACCTACCGTGCCGCCGCGCAGGGCGCGACCGCCACAGTCACCTTCTCCGAGCGCAGCGTGACGCTTGCGCCGGGCGAGACAAAGCTTCTCTATGTGACCATCGACCCCTCTGACTGCGCGGAAAACAGCTTTGTCGAGGGCTTTGTGCGCCTTCTGCCCGTGTCGGATGAGACGCTGCCCGCGCTGTGCATGCCCTTCCTCGGCTTTTGCGGTGACTGGGGCGGCATGAAGGTGATGGACGACCCCATGTACCCCGACGCACAGGGCGAAAATAACAGCGTCTATGGCGCCACGGGGCTCTACACCGCCGTCAGCCTCGGCCTCATCTCCCAGACGCTGCCCCTCGGCGGCGGCGAGCACCCTGAGTACAACGCCATCAACCCCGCCGACAGCGCCTCCTACTGCAACGTCCTGCCGGGCGTGTCCTTCCTGCGCAACGCCAAAAACGTCACCGTGGAGGTCACGGACGACGACGGCGCGCTCATCCGCACCCTCAGCCACACCGAAAGCGTGCGCAAGGAGGTGCCCATTGAGCAGAGCGTGCTGTGTGAGCTGGACTACAGCTGGATGTGGACTGGCACACGCTACAATAAGCTCACCGGCACGAGCGAGCCCCTGCCCGAGGGCCAGTATTACATCACCGTGCGCGCCTTTGCCGACGCGGAGAACGCGTCCGAACAGCAGCTCACCCTGCCCGTGAAGATCGACCAGACCAGCCCCACGCTGGAAGCTGAGCCCGTGTTCACCGACGGTCAGCTCATCCGCCTGCGCTTCACCGCGCAGGATCTGGGCGTGGTGGATTCCGGCATTAAAAACTTCGTGTTCCTGCTCGACGGTGAGGCGTACCGCGATGCCAGCGGCAGCGCCGTGTTCACCCTCGAGGGCGACGAGGACGACTGCTACGTCATGACGCTGCGCGTGCCCGAGGGCACGGAGCGCGCCGTGCACACCGTGGACATCGGCGTGACTGACCACGCCAACAACATGGGAGCCGCGCGCGTACTGGCCTTTGACCACAACTTCTCCTCCCTGCATGTGAGCACCGACAAGCTGGTCTACGCTCCCGGCGAACCGATCGGCCTCAGCTTCACCTGGGACGATACCTCGCTTGCCGCCTCCGCCGTCAGCTACCGCGTGTATGCCGACAGCTTTGCGCAGTATCTCACCACCTTCACCGACTCCTCCGCCACGCTTGAGGCGCTGCTGCTGTCCGGCAGCCGCCGTCTTATCGTGCAGGCGCTCGACGTCTCCGGGCGCGTGCTCGACACCTCCTGTGCCTACTTCACCGTCACCGACGAGGGGGCCAGCTTCTACTTCACCGACCTGAGCGGCGAGACGCTTGAAAACGGCGCGCTGTTCACCGCCTCGCTGCGCGTGACCAACCTCGGCAGCGTCGGCAGCGGCGCAACGCTCCTGCTCTGCCTGTACGACGGGCAGCAGCGCCTGGTCGACTTTGCCGCCGCGGAGCGCGTGGTCGCCCCCGGCACGTCCGAGCTGCTCTCCGCCTCGCTCACCGTGCCGCAGCTCGGGCAGTACACCGCCCGGCTGATGGTCTGGGACAGCATTGAGGGCATGGAAAGCCTGCTCTCCAGCCGCACCATCCAAATGAACTGAGAAAGGAAGTCTCCTCTATGATCGATCCTGTCTGCCGCGAAGAGCTCCTCTTCGTCGACCGCAAAAACACCAACAGCAGCAAGTGGGACAACCTGCCCGCCACCTTCGGCACCGACGGCCTGCAGGCCATGTGGGTTGCCGATATGGATTTCAAAGCGCCCCTGTGCGTGCGCGAGGCGCTGTCGGCCTATCTCGCGCAGGGCGTGTTCGGCTACTACGTCGCTCCCTCGTCGTACTTCGAGGCGTTTATGCAGTGGGAGCGCGAGCAGCACGGCTACACGGTGCGCCGCGAGTGGCTGCGCGTGACGCCGGGCGTCGTCCCGGCGGTGAACTGGTTCGTACAGCTGATGACCGCCCCCGGCGACGCGGTGCTGGTGCTCACGCCCGTGTACTACCCGTTTATGGACGCAGTAAAAAACAACGGCCGCCGCCTGGTGTGCTGCGACCTGCGAAACGAGAACGGCGTTTACACCATCGACTTTGCCGCGCTGGAGGAGATGCTGCGCACGCAGCAGCCGCGCGCGCTGGTGTTCAGCTCGCCGCACAACCCCGTGGGACGCGTGTGGACGCGCGAGGAGCTGCGCACGCTGCTCGACCTGTGCCGCAAATACGGCGTGTTCGTCATCTCCGACGAGATCCACCAGGACATCATCTTCCCCGGCCATGAGCACATCCCCTCCGCCACCGTGGGCGACTATGATGACATGCTCGTCACCCTCACCGCCGCCACCAAGACCTTCAACCTCGCCGGGCTTCAGAACTCGCTTCTCGTCATCCCCGACGAGGGCGTGCGCGCGCGTTATGACGAGTACGTCCGTCAGATCCGCATCACCCCCAGCAACCCTCTCGGCTACACCGCCGTGGAGGCCGCCTACCGTGGAGGGCACGCCTGGGCAGCCGCCTCGCGCGAGCTGTTCTATGAAAACTACACGCTCCTGCGCGACACGCTGGCGCAGCATGCGCCGCGCGCCGTTGTCTCGCCGCTGGAGGGCACCTACCTTGCCTGGATCGACCTGGGCGCATATGTCCCCGCCGGTGAAGTGCGCACGTTCATGCAGCAGCGCTGTGGCCTTGCGGTGGACTATGGCGACTGGTTCGGTGGAGAACGCTTCGCAAGCTTCATCCGCGTCAATCTGGCCACCTCGCGCGAGCTGGTGCAGCGCGCCGCCGACACCCTCGTCCGCGAGCTGGCACGCTAAGCAAGAGGCTTTCGCGTCTGCGGGCGTGAAACTCTGCGAGGCTTTTTTACACGCTGAAAGGGCGCGCTGCATATCGCAGCGCGCCCCAGCTTGTCACCCACCTGTCATTCCGAGCAAGTTTCGTACACTGGTGTGACAATGACGCTTTTTTGATATTTAAAAGCTGTATTGCAGCGCCTCGTGCAGACGGCGGCAGGCACGGCCGAGCGTGCGCGACACGGTGCTGCGGTTGAGTGAGAGCGCGCGGGCGATCTCGGCGGCGCTCATCTGCTGCTCGTAGTACATGCTCAGCAGCTGGCGCTGGCGCGGCGTGAGCGCCCGTTCGCGCGCCGTGCGCAGGTTGCGGCGCAGGCGCTCCTTCTGCTCGCTGTTGTCATTCCCCTGCGACCAAAGCAGAAACTCCATGCTCGCCGGGCGTTTAGAGGGTGTATTTCGCATTCCGACAATAGCTCCTTTCATAATAGTGGCGGGTGTGCTCGGCCAGCTCGCGCGACTGCCGCAGCAGCACGGTCAGCTCGTCGATGCGCTGGCGCAGACGCTCAGCCTCCTCCCGCGTGGGCGCGGCGTGCATTGCCTGACGCAGCTGCGTAATGCGCAGACGCAGATGCAGCGCGTCCTCGCTGTAAAAATAAGAGATCTCGTAGAGGGTCAATAGCTTGTCTCCTTTCCTGAAAAAATTTTTAGAAAAACATGAAAAAGTGCTTGACAAATCGGGCGGTATCTGCTAAGATAACACCGTTGTGAAAATGCTGGTATAGCTCAGTTGGTAGAGCAGCTGATTTGTAATCAGCAGGTCGGGGGTTCGAGTCCGTCTACCAGCTCCAACCCGTTCTTCGCACAAGCGCAATTGCATTGGGGGAATTCCCGAGTGGCCAAAGGGGGCAGACTGTAAATCTGTTGTCAGTGAC
>CAYPLM010000008.1:0-23369 GCA_964411575.1 uncultured Oscillibacter sp.
CTTGCGGCGGATGGACTCGCGCGCCTTGCGCGCGGCCTCGCGCGCGCGGTTGGCCATCATGGCCTTATCGAGGATGGTGCGTGCCACGGCGGGGTTTTCGTCGAGAAACTGCATCAGCTTATCCGACACCATGCTGTCCACCAGCGTTCTGATCTCACTGTTGCCCAGCTTCGCCTTCGTCTGCCCCTCAAACTGCGCGTTCGTCAGCTTCACGGAGATCACGGCAGTCAGACCCTCGCGGCAGTCCTCGCCGCTCACCTTGTCTCCCTCTTTGATAAGCCCCACCTTCAGGCCGTAGGCGTTCAGCACGCGCGTAAGCGCGGCCTTAAAGCCCGTCTCGTGCATGCCGCCTTCGGGCGTGTGCACGTTGTTGGCGAAGGAGAGAATATTTTCCTGATAGCCGTCGTTGTATTGCAGCGCTACTTCGGCAAACGAGTCGCCGCGGCTGCCGCTCATATAGATCACGCCGGCGTGCAGCGCGTCCTTGCTCTTATTGAGGAAGGTGACAAACTCGCGGATGCCGCCCTCGTAGTACATCTCGTCGCTCTGCTCCTGCCCCTCGCGCCGGTCGGCGATGCGGATGCGAAGCCCCGCGTTCAAAAACGCCTCCTCGCGCATGCGCGTGTGCAGCGTCTCATAGGAGTACACGGTGTCCTCAAACATCTCGTGGTCGGGCTGGAAGGTGACAGTGGTTCCGGTGCGGTCAGTTGTGCCGATGACGCGCATTTCCTGCGTGATATGCCCGCGGGAGAACCTCATCTCGTAAATCTTGCCGTCCTTGTGCACCTGCACCGTCAGCCACTCGGAAAGAGCATTGACCACACTCGCGCCCACACCGTGCAGGCCGCCGGAGACCTTGTAGCCCCCGCCGCCGAACTTGCCGCCCGCGTGCAGCACGGTGTATACTACCTCGAGCGCAGGACGCCCGGTCTGTGCCTGAATGTCCACGGGGATGCCGCGCCCGTTGTCGACCACGGTGATGCTGTCACCGGGGTTGATCACCACGTCGATCTCGGTGCAGTACCCGGCCAGCGCCTCGTCGATAGCGTTGTCCACGATCTCATAGACCAGGTGGTGCAAGCCGCTCGACGAGGTAGAGCCGATGTACATGCCGGGGCGCTTGCGCACGGCCTCGAGCCCTTCGAGCACCTGAATTTCCGATGCGTTATATTCCTGTTCAGCGGCCGTGACCGCTTTCTGTTCGTCGTTCATCAAGGTTCCTCCTTACTTCCTGCGCAAAAACGTCTTCCCTGCCAGCCAGCCCAGCACCGCGCCGATCAGCAGCGCCCAGATATAGTGCAGAAAGCCCAGCACAAGCACCATCAAATAGCCCTTGTAAAAAAGGTACGCCACCTCGCTGAGCACCACCAGTGCTGCCGGGACGGCCAGAAGCGGCCACTGTCTGCCGCGGCGCAGGAAGAAAATCTCCCCCGCGCAGCCCAGCGCCACAAGAAACAGCATCATCAAAAGTGAGCTTCCCAGAAGGGCATAGTTAAGGATAACGTTTGAAAATACATAAACGGTCAGCATGGTTTACTGCTCTCTTTCTGCGCGCTTTTGCAGCGTCGCTGTGTTCAGTTCGGACAGATATACGATTTGCCGGTGATAGGGGTGGTCGCACACGAGGAAGGATTTTGGGATGTCGTCGCATTCCTCGAGCACCACACCCTCGCGCCCGGCTGTGTTTAAAAATTCCTGCGTGCGCTTGGACTGCGAGGTGATTTCCAAATCGAAAATGCCAATCACGTTGCGCGCGGGGATCATCTGGTTTCGCCCGATGTGAAGATACATCAGTGCACCTCCCCGTTTTCCACGCGCAGCACCTGCCCGCCCAAAAGCGTACCAAGGCGATCCTCCTCGCAGCAGGTGATAAACACCTGCCCTCCGGCAATGCGGTTGAGCACGAATTCCTGCCGCCTGGGGTCAAGCTCGGAGAGCACATCGTCGAGCAGCAGCACCGGCGTTTCCCCCGTGATCTCGCGCACGATTTCGCGTTCTGCCAGCTTCATCGAAAGCGCCGCCGTACGCGTCTGCCCCTGCGAGGAAAACTGCCGCGCGGCGCTGCCGCCGATGGACACGGCAATGTCGTCCTTGTGCGGGCCAGACAGGCACAGGCGAGAGGAAAGCTCAGCCTGTGCGTGCGCGCGCTGGTGCTCGACAAGCTGCGCGTAAAGCTGCTCCGTTGGCGCGAACACGTCGCTCACGGTGGAGACCGTCTGATAAGAGAGCGTCAGCTCCTCGCGCCCGCCCGAGCACTCGCTGTGCGCGGCAGCGGCATAGGCGGCAAGGCTGCGGCAAAAGCGCGCGCGGTAGTGGATGAGCACCGCGCCCATCTGCGCCATACGCAGATCAAACTCCGGCAGCGTGTCGCGCAGCGACGGATATTCGTCAAGGTCGCGCAGGATGCGCGTTTTGTGCTCGTAGAGGCGGCTGTATTCCGCAAGCGCCTCCGCGTAGCGCGGGCGCAGCTGGCTGAGACAGGCGTCCATAAATCTGCGCCGCGCCGCTGCGCCGTCGCGGATGAGCAGAAGATCCTCCGGGCAGAAGTACACTGTGTTCATCGTCCCGGCAAGGTCAGCCGCGCGCTTGAGCGTCACGCCGTTGCGCACGATCTTCTTGCGTCTGCCGGCGAAAAGCTGCATCTCAAGGACATGATCCCGCCCGTGAGACGTGACCTCCCCGCGCAGAAGCGCCGCCTCGCGTTCAAAGGCGATCAACTCGCGCTCCCGCCCGGTGCGCGGCGAATGCGCGCAGGACAGATACACGATGGCCTCGAGCAGGTTGGTCTTACCCTGCGCGTTTTCGCCCACGATTACGTTGCAGCCGGGCACAAAGCGCACGCTCTGCCGCTCGTAGTTGCGGAAGTGCTCAAGCGTCAGCGCGTTGATCTGCATAGGCAACCGTCAGCTCGCTCCCGGCAAACTCCACCACGTCGCCCGGACGGATCTTCTTTCCGCGCATGGCGCACACTTCGCCATTCACCTTCACTTCGCCGTCGAGGATCACGTTTTTTGCCTCGCCGCCGGTCTGCGTGAGCGCTGCAAACTTCAAAAGATCCTGCAATTTGATATATTCCGTATTAATGATGATCGTTTCCATTTTTCTCTCCTTATTGGGCCTTCAGGCGCACGGGCAGCACCATGTAGAGGAAGTTTTCCTCCCCCTCCGTGGGCACGATCACCGCCGGGGAGATGCCCGTGTTGAGCTCGAGCTTCACCGTGTCGGCAGGCGCATAGCGCAGCGCCTCGATGAGGTAGCGGTTGTTGAAGCCGATCTCAAGACCTGTTCCGTCGCCCTGAATGGGACACACATCCTTGCCCTCGCCGTTGGCCGTTTTGGCGGAGAGGTACACGCGCCCGTCGTCGAAGCGGCAGCGCACGGGGCTTTTGAGCTTTTCGCTGATCACCACGCTCACGCGCGCGAGGCTGTCGAGAAGGTCGCGGCTGTTGATGGTGACGGCGATGGGATTGCGGCGGGGAATGGCGTTTTTGTAGTCGAGGAACTCACCCTCCAGACGGCGGCAAATCAGCTCGGTCTCGCCAACAGTGAAGAGGATGTGGCGGCTGCCGAGCGTGATGCGTACAGCCTCGTCGCTGTCAGAGCAGATCTTCTCCACCTCGTTGAGCGCGCTGCCCGGCGCAACGAAGGAGAACGCGCCGCCCTCCACGGCTTCGAGCTTTTCACGCCGCAGCGCCAGACGGAAGCCGTCCACGCTCACCATCGTCAGATCGTTGGCTCCGATCTCAAAGAGCGAGCCCATGTGCACCGGGCGCGCCTCGTTGGTGGAGACGGCAAAGCTCGTTTGCTGGATCATGGCTTTGAGCGTGCGCTCAGGCAGCGAGACACCGTGCTCGTCCTCCACTTCGGGCAGCTCCGGATAGTCATCGGCGGACAGACCGCTGATGTCAAAGTCAGCGTCGCCACAGGTGATGTGCACCAGATTTTTCTCGTCCGCCGTGAAGCAGAGCATGTCGTCGGGCAGCAGACGGATGATGTCGCCGAACAGACGTGCGTTGAGCACCAGCTCACCGGTGTCGTCCGTGTTGGCAGAAAGCGTGGTGCGGATGCCAAGCTGCATGTTGTAGCCCGAAACGGTCAGCTGCCCTGGACGGCATTGCAGCAGCAGCCCCTCGAGCGCAGGAATAGAGCTTTTGGACGCCACGGCGCGCGCTGCCGTGGAGATCGCGCCCTGAAGCAGGGCCTTTTCGCAGAAAAATTTCATGTGGGTGACTCCTTTCGAGTGGATCGGCGTTCTATTTTGCAGAGAAAAAGAATAGCAATTTTAGTTATGGTCGTCGTAGAGACGCAAAATTGTGGAAAGCGGCGGAAAATGCCGGAAAATCAGGAAAAGCTTTTCCCAGCCCGATGGGGAAGAAACGTGGAAAAAGTTGCCTTCTTTTCCACAGCCTGTTTTTCCACAGGTTATTGTGGAAAGGAAAATGGGAACTCCGGGGAAAAGAGCGTTACTTCTTTGCGTTGATGTTGATGGTGATCTCCTTGACGGTCTCGGCAAAAGCGGGGTCTGTTTTGAGCTTTTTTTCCACCTGCTCGATCGAGTGGAGCACGGTGGTGTGGTCGCGGCCGCTGAAGGCGCGGCCAATGTCGGGAGAAGAGAGGTTGGTCATGCGCCGCGTGAGATACATAGCCACCTGCCGTGCGTTTGCCACCTCGCGGCTGCGGGACGAGCCCTTGACGACCTCCTCCTCCAGCCCGAAATAGCGCGACACCTCCGCGATAATCACCGCTGCTGTGATCACAAACTCGTTGCTCTTGCGCATCATGTCGCGCACAGCACGGTCGGCGGCGTCCTTGTCAAGCTCGGTACCAACCAGGTCGCGGTAGGCGAGAATCTTGTTCATCGTGCCTTCGAGCTGGCGGACGTTGCTCGTCACGTTTTCGGCGATGTACTGGGCGATGTCGTCATCAATGACGGTGCCCCATTGGATGGCTTTATTTTTGATGATGGCAAGGCGCGTTTCAAAATCCGGCGGCTGCACGTCCACGGGCAGACCCCATTCAAAGCGCGTGCGCAGACGATCTTCCAGCAGTGTGGTCGCGGCCGCTGAAGGCGCGGCCAATGTCGGGAGAAGAGAGGTTGGTCATGCGCCGCGTGAGATACATAGCCACCTGCCGTGCGTTTGCCACCTCGCGGCTGCGGGACGAGCCCTTGACGACCTCCTCCTCCAGCCCGAAATAGCGCGACACCTCCGCGATAATCACCGCTGCTGTGATCACAAACTCGTTGCTCTTGCGCATCATGTCGCGCACAGCACGGTCGGCGGCGTCCTTGTCAAGCTCGGTACCAACCAGGTCGCGGTAGGCGAGAATCTTGTTCATCGTGCCTTCGAGCTGGCGGACGTTGCTCGTCACGTTTTCGGCGATGTACTGGGCGATGTCGTCATCAATGACGGTGCCCCATTGGATGGCTTTATTTTTGATGATGGCAAGGCGCGTTTCAAAATCCGGCGGCTGCACGTCCACGGGCAGACCCCATTCAAAGCGCGTGCGCAGACGATCTTCCAGCAGTGAGATCTCGCTTGCGGGGCGGTCGCTGGTGAGCACGATCTGGCGCTTGGACTCGTAGAGCGTGTTGAAGGTGTGGAAGAACTCCTCCTGCGTCTGTTTGCGCCCGGCGATAAACTGCACGTCGTCCATCAGCAGCAGGTCGGCGTCACGGTACTTGCTGCGAAATTCCACGTTTTTGCCCTCGCGGATGGCCGTGACGAGCTCGTTGGTGAAGTCATCGCCCTTGATGTACACGATCTTCGTGTTCGGACGTCTCTTTTTGAGCTCGTGGGCGATGGCGTAGATGAGGTGCGTTTTGCCAAGGCCGGAGTCGCCATAGATGAACAGGGGGTTATAGTGCTCTGCCGGGGCATCGGCCACGGCGCGTGCGGCGGCGTAGGCCAGCTTGTTGCTGTCGCCCACCACGAAAGTCTCAAATGTGAAGTCGCCCGATTCCATTAAGGAAGTGCTCTTCTGCTTTTCCTCCCCGCCGGTCATGGCGTCGCGCTCGCCGTCGGAGAGAAATTTCACCTCGAGGTCGGCGGAAAACACGTCGTGCAGGGCGGATTTGATCTTGTCGAGATAGATGGATTCGATGGTACCGCGCTTGAAGTCGTTGGGACAGTGAAGAAAAAGCGTCATGTTCTGCATTGCCACGGCGCTCACCTCGTCAAACCAGGTGGAGATCGTCGTGTCGGACAGCTCGCCGCGCAGTCGTTCAAGCACGAGCTTCCAGATGTCGGCCACGGAGTTCAAAATGGGGATCGCTCCTTTCATGAAAAACGCTGCCGGCGCGGCAGCGCAGATATCCATACTCATTATAACAGAAGCCGGGAAGAATTGCAAGTATTATATTAGAATAAGAAGGAAGTAAGAAAACGCTTTTTATTTTTTGTGTTCTTTTTCAGAAAAAAATACCATATTTAGTGGCTTGACAGAAAAAGCCGGATTCGTTATAATGTCAAATGTTGTACCGTGCCCAGCGCATGGGAAATACAGTTTACTGCGGCAGTGCATCTACGCTGCTGTCGAGTAAGTGCGTTTGCAGGAAACGCCGGTATTTTGATTAGGAGGTGTATCACACATGGCAACTTCCCGTACCTATCAGCCCAAGAAGCTCCAGCGCTCCAAGGAGCATGGCTTCCGCAAGAGAATGTCCACTGCCAACGGCCGCAAGGTTCTTGCCCGCCGCCGTGCCAGAGGCCGCGCCCGTCTGACCCATTGATCCCCGCACGCGGCAGGCGCAACGGAATACACATGAGGGACGGTCGATGAAGAAAAAATCGCCGTCCCTTAAAGGCTTTGTGCGGAGGTGGAACGGAGCATGAAGCGTGCCTACACCATAAAGGAAAATTACGAGTTTCGCCGGATGTACGCCAAGGGCAAATCCGGCGTTTCGCCGTGGCTTGTGGTGTACTGCCGGCCAAACCGGCTCGGACACAACCGGCTGGGGCTCACAGTGAGCGCCAAGCTCGGCCACGCCGTGGTGCGCAACCGCATCCGCCGCCGTCTGCGCGAGATCTTCCGTTTAAATCAGCCAAAGCTAAAACAGGGATATGACGTCATCCTCGTGGCGCGCGGGCGCGCCGTGGACGCGTCGTATCACGAGCTTGAGCGTGCCTTCCTGCGCCAGTGCGGCAAGCTGTCCCTGCTTGCGGAGGAAGGAAAATGAAGCGCCTGCTGCTCGCCCTTGTGCGGTTTTATCGCCGCGCCATTTCACCCTATCGCGACCCGTGCTGCCGTTTTATCCCCACCTGTTCGCAATATGCGCTCGAGGCCATCGAGAAGTACGGTGCGTGGAAAGGCGGATGGCTTGCTCTGCGGCGCATTCTGCGCTGCCATCCCTTTTACAAGGGCGACCTTTACGACCCTGTCCCCTGATGGGGGATGACCTCCCCGGCAAATAATTCACGGAGGAACCAAAGATGTTCTCAACGCTGGCCTATTACATTTGCATTCCCTTTGCCTGGATCGTCAGGACGTTTTACAGTCTGACGGGCTCCTACGGTCTCGCGCTTATCCTCTTCACGGTTGTTCTGAAGCTGATCCTGCTCCCCTTCCAGATCAAGTCGAAAAAGAGCATGCTGCGCATGAACCGCTTTCAGCCCAAGCTGAAGGAGATCCAGGTCCGCTACGCCAACAACAAGGAAAAAATGAACGAGGAGATGCAGCGCCTGTACGCAGAAGAGGGCGTGAATCCCATGAGCGGCTGCCTGTGGAGCTTTTTGCCCCTGCCGATCATCATGGTGCTCTACTCAATCATCCGCCAGCCCCTCAGCCGCCTGATGCTGCTGTCAAGCGAGGCTGTGGAGCAGATCCGCACGCTCGCCGAGTCCCTCGGCTACACCGCTGCGGCCACCACCGCCTACGAGGAGATCGGCCTTGCCCGCTTCATCAGCGAGCACTTTGAAAGCTTCTCCGGCTTTGACGGCCTCATCAACCTCGACTTCACCTTCCTCGGCCTCGACCTGACGGTCATGCCCGGCGAAATGTTCTCCCAGCTCGCGCTGGGCTGGGCTGCCATCGGCGTTCTGCTCATGCCCTTTATCTCCGCTGCACTGAGCTTTTTGCAGAGCAAGATATCCATGGCCACCAACAACACCAAGGGTGACGACCAGATGGCGCGCACCAACCGCAGCATGATGCTCATGATGCCGCTGATGTCGCTGTGGATCGGCTTCACCCTGCCCGCCGCTCTGTGCGTTTACTGGATCGCCAACAGCGTGCTGCAGATCGTGCAGGACTTCTTCCTCAACAAGGTCTTTCTCAAGAAGATGGAAGAGGAAGAAAACCGCCGCGAGGAGGAGCGCCGCGCCGACCGTCTGCGCCGTCAGGAGCTTGCCCGTCAGAACGCTCAGGTGCAGAAGGAAAAGGCGGAAAAGCTCTCCCTCAAGGAAAAGCAGCGCGCCGCACAGGCCGCCAAGGCTGCCAAGGCCGAAAAGGCCGGCCGTGCTACGTCCGAGGCCGGGCGTGTGGGCGACCGTCCCTATGCCCGCGGCCGCTCCTACGACCCCGAGCATTACGGCAAGTAAGAAAGGAAATTCTGTTCAATGATGCAGTTTATTGATGTCACGGGCAAGACCGAAAACGATGCCATTGCCGCAGCGCTTTCCCAGCTTGGCCTTGAGCGCGACGAGGTATCGGTGGAGATCCTCGAGCGTGCGAAGTCCGGCTTCCTCGGCATCGGCGCGTCCCCTGCCAAGGTGCGCGTGAGCTACGACGACGGCAAGGCGGAAGAGCCCGTCAAGCCCGTCTCCGCGCCCAAGGCTGCCCCGAAGGCGGAACCCAGGGCAGAAAAGACGCCCGACCCCATCCTCTTCTGCCCCGAGGTGTTGCAGAAGAAGGAGACTCGCAGCGACAGCGGCGAGAAGGAAGAAAAGCGTGCCGAGCGTCCCGCCCGTCAGAACCGGCGCGACCGGCAGAACCGCGGTGAGCGTGCGCCGCGCGCCGAGCGTCCCGCGTCTGAAAAGGAGCCTGCCAAGCCCGCTGAGCCGGTTGACCGCGGGGAAGAGTGCCAAGACGAAAAGGCGCAGCAGATCCGCGCCTTCCTCACCGGACTTCTTGCCCAGATGGGCAGCGCCGCCGAGGCGAAGGTCTACGAGGCGGAAAAGGGCCGCTACAAGGTCTATCTCGAGGGCGAAGCCCTCGGCGCGCTGATCGGCCGCCGCGGCGAAACGCTCGACGCCATCCAGCAGCTGACCAACTACGCCGTCAACCACAGCGGCTCCGCCCGCGTGCGCGTGCAGGTGGACGCGGAGAATTACCGCGAAAAGCGCGAGGAGAGCCTTGAGCGTCTGGCAAACAAAGTCGCCGCCAAGGTCGTCAAGTACCGCCGCAACGTCACGCTTGAGCCCATGAACGCCTACGAGCGCCACGTCATCCACTCTGCCCTGCAGGATGCGAAAAACGTGACCACCTTCTCCGTTGGCACCGAGCCAAACCGCCGCGTGATCGTCTCCTACGACAAGACCAAACAGTAAAGAAAAAGGACGCCGCCGGGCGTCCTTTTTTGTTTTCTATGCGCGCATGGCGTAATTTTTCACCCGGTTTATTCCAGCTCGAGCAGCACAGGGCAGTGGTCACTGCCCAGGATCTCGCTTAAAATTTCGGCTTTGCGCACGCGGCTGCGCAGACGCTCGGAGACGATAAAGTAGTCGATTCTCCATCCCACATTGCGCGCGCGGGAGGCTGCGCGGTAGCTCCACCACGAATATGCGTCCGTGCGCTCAGGCCAGAGGGCGCGGAAGGTGTCGACAAATCCGGCGGCAAGAAGCTCGCTCAGCTTTCCGCGCTCCTCGTCGGAAAAGCCGGGGTTGAAGTGGTTGGTCTTGGGATTTTTCAGGTCGATCTCCTCGTGCGCAACGTTCAGATCGCCGCAGTACACCACGGGCTTGCTCTTGTCGAGCTCACACAGGTACGCGCGCAGATCGTCCTCCCACTGCATGCGGTAGGCGAGGCGCCTGAGCTCGTCCTGCGCGTTGGGCGTATAGCAGCACACCAGATAGAAGTCCTCGTATTCGGCGGTGATCACGCGCCCCTCGTGGCGATGCTCGTCGCCGCCGAAGTCATAGGTCACGTTCAGCGGCTCGCGGCGCGTGAGCACAGCCGTGCCGGAATAGCCGGGCTTGTCGGCGCTGTTCCAGAAAATGTGATAGTCCGGCAGGTCAAGGCTGATCTGGTGCGGCTTGAGCTTGGTCTCCTGCAGACAGATCACATCCGCATCCGACAGCGCCACAAAATCCAGAAAGCCCTTGCCTACACAGGCGCGCAGGCCGTTTACGTTCCACGATATCAGCTTCATAGTGATCTCCTTTGCGTTTTTTTTCTATTATACGGGGCAGTGCGCGCCATGTCAAATCAAAAAGAAAACCGTTGTCATTTCCGGCGTTTCGTGCTATGATACCTTTGTTAGAGTATCTTGATTTGGAGGAATAACGCTTTGGAACGCAAGGATGTGCTTGTCAGCGCGGAGGAGACCGCGCGGCAAAAAGAATTCACCGCCCTTCTGCGCACGATCAACGAGCGCCGGGGGCATGCACCGCTGGCCTATGTGCACACCTACGGCTGTCAGCAGAACGTGGCCGACGGCGAGCGCCTGATGGGCATGCTGGCCGAAATGGGCTATGACTTCACAGAAAAAACCGAAAATGCTGACCTCGTGCTGCTCAACACCTGCGCCATCCGCGACAACGCCGAGCAGACGGTGTACGGCACGCTTGGCAGGCTCACCCACACCAAGGCCGCCAACCCCGAGCAGGTGATCGTGCTGTGCGGCTGCATGGCACAGCAAAAGCGCGTGGCCGACCGCGTGAAGGGCAGCTACCGCCACGTTGACCTTGTGCTCGGGCCACAGGCCGAGTGGCGCTTCCCGGAGCTTTTGTATCAGGTGATCTCGCGCCGCACGCGCGTTTTCTCCATCGAGCAGGAGCACGGGCGCATCGCCGAGGACGTGCCGGTGCGGCGCATGGGCGGTGTGAGCGCGTGGGTGAGCATCATGTACGGGTGCAACAACTTCTGCTCGTACTGCATCGTGCCCTATGTGCGCGGCCGCGAGCGAAGCCGCGACCCACAGCAGATCATCGCCGAGTGCCGCGAGCTGATCGAGTCGGGATATCAGGAGATCACGCTCCTGGGGCAAAACGTCAACAGCTACGGCAAGGATCTCGGCACGGGCTACGATTTTGCCGACCTTCTCACTCAGATCGACGCCATCGACGGCGACTACTGGCTGCGCTTCATGTCCAGCCAGCCCAAGGACGCCACGCCCAAGCTCTTTGACACCATGGCCAAAAGCCGCCACGTTGCCCACCAGCTGCACCTGCCCGTGCAGAGCGGCAACGACCGCGTGCTGCGCGCCATGCACCGCCCCTACACCCGCGCGGGCTATCTCGACCTCATCGGCTACGCCCGCCGCGTGATGCCCGATCTGGTGCTCACCAGCGATGTGATCATCGGCTTCCCCGGCGAGAACGAGCAGGAGGCCATGGACACGGTGAGCCTGGTGGAGGAGGTGGGCTTTGACGCGCTGTTCACCTTTATCTTCTCCCCCCGCCCCGGAACGCCCGCCGCCGAAATGCCCGACCCCGTGCCCCGCGCGGAAAAGCAGGTGTGGTTCGACCGTCTCTGCGCTGCGCAGAACGCCATCAGCGCAGAAAAGCACGCTGCCTACATCGGCACGACCGTGCGCGTGCTCATCGAGGGCGAGAGCGATGACGAGCAGTACCCCATCTCCGCGCGCACCGAGGGCAACCGCCTCGTGCGCCTGCGCGGCACGGCGCAGCCCGGCACGTTTGCCGATGTGAAGATCACCGGCAGCAACACCTGGGCGCTGTACGGCGAGGTGTGACCAAAGAATCAAACGAAAGAGGGAGCAAACATGGCAGAGCTCACGCCCATGATGCGGCAATATCTTGAGATCAAGGAGCAGCACAAGGACTCCATTCTCTTTTTCCGCCTCGGCGACTTTTATGAAATGTTCAACGAGGACGCCAGGGTCGCCTCGCGTGAGCTTGACCTTGCCCTCACCACGCGCGACCGCACCAAGCCTGCCGACGAGCAGACCCCCATGTGCGGCGTGCCGTACCACTCCTGCGACGCGTACATTGCCCGCCTGATCGCCAAGGGCTACAAGGTGGCCATCTGTGAGCAGACCGAGGATCCTGCCACGGCCAAGGGGCTTGTCCGGCGCGATATCCTGCGCGTGGTTACGCCCGGCACCGTGATCGACAGCGCCTGTCTGGACGACCGGCGCGGCAACTTCCTCTGCGGTGTATACTGCGACGCGCGCGGGGCGGGCGCGGCTTTTTGCGACATGTCCACCGGCGAGACACACGTCACCGCCGCCTCCGGGGGAGACGCGGCCGAGCACATCTGTAACGAGCTTGCGCGCTTCTCCCCCGCCGAGGCTGTGGTCAGCAGCGGCGCGCTGCAAAACACGGCCATCGCCTCTCTTCTGCGCGAGAGGCTTCATTGCATGCTCGAGCAGGGAGACGAACGATTTGACCTGCGCGCCGCCGAGCAGCGCATCCGCAGCCAGTTTGGCGAGGAGGCATTCGACGCGCTGCCCAAGGGCGGGAGCGCCGCGCTTCTGGCGCTCGGCGGGCTTTTGAGCTATCTTTACGAGACGCAAAAGTGCGACCTTTCGCACATCCGCACGCTGGAATACTACGAGCGCGGCCGCTTTATGGAGCTTGATCTTGCCGCACGGCGCAACCTTGAGCTCACCGAAACGCTGCGCACGAAGGAGCGGCGCGGCAGCCTTCTGTGGGTGCTGGACAAAACAAAAACTGCCATGGGCGCGCGTATGCTGCGCTCGTGGCTGGAACGTCCGCTTCTGTCCGTGGCGGCCATCACACGCCGCAGCGGCGCGGTGCAGGCGCTCTACGACAGCACGCTCACGCGCGAGGAGCTGATCCGCGCGCTTTCCGGCGTGGGCGATATGGAGCGGCTGATCGGCCGCATCGTCTACGGCACCGCAGGCGGGCGCGACCTTTCCTCACTGCGCACGTCTATCGAGGCGCTTACGCCGGTGAAGGAGCTGCTTGCGCCGATTACAAACAGTAAAATCAAAGAGTTATATAACTCTCTGGACACGCTGGACGACCTTGCCGCCCGCATCGGCGAGACGCTGGTGGACGAGCCGCCGTTTTCCGTGCGCGAGGGCGGCTTCATCCGCGCGGGCTTCAACACCGAGGTGGATCATCTCAACGAGATTTTAAAGGGCGGCACGGACTTCATTTTGAAGATGGAGGCCGAGGAGCGCGAAAAAACCGGCATCCGCACGCTGAAGATCCGCTACAACAAGGTCTTTGGGTATTCCATCGAGGTGTCCAACTCCTTTAAGGAACAGGTGCCTGAGCACTACATCCGAAAGCAGACCCTGGTAAACGGAGAACGCTACATCACGCCTGAGCTCAAGCAGCTGGAGCAGGAGCTTCTTACGGCGGGCGAGCGCGTGAAGGCGCTGGAGTACGAGCTGTTCTGCACCCTGCGCGACGAGCTTGTGGCCGCAGCGGCGCGTGTGCAGGCAACAGCAGCGGCGGTGGCCGAGGTGGACGCGCTGTGCTCTCTGGCTGCCGTAGCAGTGAACAACGGCTACTGCCGCCCCGAGGTGGACGACTCCGGCGTGATCGATATCCGCGACGGCCGCCATCCCGTGGTCGAGCGTATGCTGCGCGACGCGCTGTTTGTCCCCAACGACACGCATATGAGCGCGCGCGAAAACCGCGCGGCCATCATCACCGGCCCCAACATGGCCGGAAAATCCACCTACATGCGGCAGGTAGCGCTGATCGTGCTGATGGCGCAGATGGGCTCGTTCGTCCCGGCGAAAAGCGCGCATCTGGGCGTGGTCGACCGCGTGTTCACCCGTATCGGTGCGAGCGACGACCTTGCCTCTGGGCAGTCCACCTTCATGGTGGAGATGACCGAGGTGGCGGAGATCCTGCGCCGCGCCACGAGCAGCAGCCTTCTCATTCTCGACGAGATCGGACGCGGCACGAGCACCTTTGACGGCATGAGCATCGCCCGCGCCGTGCTGGAGTTCTGCGCCGACGAAAAGCGCCTGGGCGCGAAAACGCTCTTTGCCACGCACTATCATGAGCTCACGGAGCTGGAAGGGCAGCTGCCGGGCGTGAAGAATTTCAACATCGCCGTCAAGGCGCGCGGAGAGGACATCATCTTCCTGCGCAAGATCATTCCCGGCGGCGCCGACCGCAGCTACGGCATCGAGGTGGCAAAGCTGGCGGGGCTGCCGAAGGAGGTCGTCTCGCGTGCGCGCACCGTGCTGCGCGAGCTCGAGGGCGAGGGCGCGCCGACGCGTCCGCGTGCCGCCGCCGTGCAGGAGGACGAGGCGCAGCTGGATATGGAGAGCATGGCCGAGCGCGCCGTGCTCGACGCGCTGCGCGCCTGCGCGCCCGACACGCTCACCCCCATCGAGGCGCTCAGCCTCCTGTACCAGTGGAGACAGAGCCTGTCGTAATGCGCGCCGCTCCCTGCCAAAAAATCCTCCCCGCAGGGGAGACGACCATTTGACATTGAGGTGACCCCATGGCAAAGAAAAAAAGCGCCTATATGACCCCGGCAGAGCGCGTGGGCGGGACGATCTTTCTTCTCGTCTACCTTCTGGCGCTGCCGCTGTTGGCGCACAGGCTGTTTGCGCTGCTCGGTACGCTGCTGGGCGTGACGATTGGCAACTCGCTGGAAAATATTCTCTTTTACTATCTGCTCTTCGCCGTGACGCTGCTGCTGTTTCACCGCTTTTTGTGGAACACCACGCGCATTTTCTTCGAAAACCTCAACGGCGCGCTCGTTACGCTGTGCGTGTCGCTGCTGCTGTTTTACGGCGCGAACGAGCTGTTCTACCGGGTGTCCAACGTGCTGATGGGCAGCCGCGTCAACCTCAACGACGTGGCCATCGCCGCGCAGGTCAACGCCGCGCCGCGCATGACGGGGCTGATCATCCTCTTCTTCGCGCCATTTGTGGAGGAGGTGCTGTTTCGCGGTCTGGTGTTCGGCTGCCTGCGCAGCAGCGGGCGCGTGCTCGCCTACCTGCTCTCGTGCTCGCTGTTTGCGTTTCTGCATGTGTGGACGTACGCCCTGTCCGGCTGGGATCTGAGCTATTTTGTGCTGATGCTGCAATATCTCGTGCCGGGCTTTGTGTTTGCCTGGGCATACGACCGCTCGGGCACGCTGTGGACGTCGATCCTGCTGCACGGTCTGGTCAACGCGCTGTCCATGTGGACGATGTTGTCATAAAGGAGGGTCGTTATGCCTCATATCCATCAGCTTTCCCCTCATATTGCAAACCTCATTGCCGCAGGCGAGGTGGTCGAGCGTCCGGCAAGCGTGGTAAAGGAGCTGCTTGAAAACGCCATCGACGCCGGGGCGCGCGCCGTCACGGTGGAGATCCAGAACGGCGGCATGAGCTACCTGCGCGTCAGCGATGACGGCTGCGGCATCGCGCCCGACGAGCTGCCCACCGCCTTTCTGCGCCATGCCACCAGCAAGCTGCGCACTGCCGACGACCTTGTCGCCATCGGCACGCTGGGCTTTCGCGGCGAGGCGCTGGCCGCCATCGCCTCGGTGTCGCGCGTGGACGTTTTCTCCCGCGTGCGCGGGGCGAACGTGGGCGCGTCGCTGCACCTCGAGGGCGGTGTGCCCGGCGAGGTGAACGAGGCGGGCTGCCCCGAGGGGACGAGCATCATCGTGCGCGACCTCTTTTTCAATACGCCCGCACGGTTAAAGTTCATGAAGCAGGACCGCGCCGAGTCCACGGCCATTGCGGGGCTTGTGGGACACCTGGCGCTGTCTCACCCGGACATTTCCTTTCGTCTTTTGAAGGACGGCACCGAGGTGCTGCACACCGGCGGCGACGGCGTGCTCAAAAGCGCAGTGTACAGCGCGCTCGGGCGTGAGTTTGCGCTCTCGCTGGTGAGTGTGAGTGCCAGCGACGGCGTGCTGCGTGTCGACGGCTTTGTCACGCGTCCGCTTTCCGGGCGCGGCACGCGCGGCATGCAGACGTTTTTCGTCAACGGGCGGCTCGTCAAATCGCAGCTGCTCACCGCCGCGCTGGAAGAGGCGTATGCCAACCGCCAGATGAAGGGCAAGTTCCCCGGCTGTGTGCTGGATGTTACGCTGCCCAACGACCGGGTGGACGTGAACGTGCACCCTGCCAAAACCGTAGTCAAGTTTTTGAATGAGCGCGCGGTGTTCAACGTGGTGTACCACGGTGTGTGCGACGCGCTCGACCGCGAGGGCGCTGCACAGACCACCGCGCCGAAGCCTGCTGCCGCGCAGCAGAACCCGCGCGCCGACTTTTACCAGACCATGACCGCCGAGATGTACCGCGCCGCACAGAGCGCGCCCTCCCCTGCCCCGGCGCGCCGCAGCACGCCCATGCCCATGCCGGGCGTGCGGGTGGACGGGAGAGGCGGCGAGCGGGAGAGCGCGCGTGTCACCCTGCACGACAGCGCGCCGCGCGGCACGGCGGAGCAGCCGGGTGTTACGATCCCGGTGCGTATGCGCGTGCTCGAGCCCGCTCCGGCTGCGCCTGTCCCCTCTGCCCCGGCTGCGCCTGTGCCCGCTGCGCCTGAGCCCGACGGGCAGACCTCCCTTCTCCTACCGGACGAAGCACCGTGGCGTATCGCGGGCGAGGTGCTCGACACCTATATCGTCTGCGAGGACGGGGAGAAAAACGTGTGGCTGATCGATAAGCACGCCGCGCACGAGCGCGTGAATTTCGACCGTCTGCGCGCGCAGCAGGAGCCGATCATGTCCCAGCCGCTGCTCACGCCCGTGTCCGTTTCGATGGGCGCGGAGGAATGGGCGGCGCTGAGCGAGCACGAGGCGCTTTTAAGCGAGTTCGGCTTTGAATGTGAGGAGTTCGGCGAGGGGCGTGTGCTTATTCGCGCCGTGCCCGGCGAGATCGCCGCAGACGAGGCCGCAGGTGCGCTCGAGGAGCTGGCCGGACGGCTGATGAAAAATCCCGCAGGAGACGCGCAGAGCGCGCGCGACGCGCTGCTGCACACCATGGCCTGCAAGGCCGCCATCAAGGGCGGGTGGAAAAGCGGAGAAAACGAGCTGCGCGCGCTGGTGGACAGAGTGCAGCGCGGCGAGGTGAAATTCTGCCCGCACGGCCGCCCTGTGGCCGTAAAGCTGACAAAATACGAGCTGGAAAGGATGTTCAAGCGTGCCTGATCTTCCAACGGTCGTGTGCGTCATGGGCCCCACCGCCTGCGGCAAGACCACGCTTGCCGTGCTTCTGGCACAGACGCTCGGCGGAGAGGTGGTTTCATGCGATTCCATGCAGGTGTACCGTGGGATGGTCATCGGCACCGCCGCGCCCACCGCGCAGGAAATGGGCGGCGTGCCGCACCACATGGTCGGCGTGCTCGACCCGCACGAAAGCTGCTCCGTCGCCCGCTTTGCCGACATGGCCTGCGCGTGCATCGACGACATTCTTGCGCGCGGCAAAACGCCCATTCTCGCCGGGGGCACGGGGCTCTACCTTGACGCCATTCTCGCCGGGCGGCGCTTTGCTCCGGGTGAGAGCGGCGGACAGACGCGCCGCATGCTCGAGCGTCGGCGCGACGAGGAGGGCATCGCCGCGCTGCACGACGAGCTGTACCGCATCGACCCTGCGCGCGCAGCGCGCCTTGCTCCCGCCGACGAAAAGCGCATCCTGCGTGCGCTGGAGGTGTGGTACGAAACGGGCGTCACCATCACCGAGCACGACGCACGCTCCCGCGCGCTTCCTCCGCGCTACCGCGCCGTAAAGCTGGGGCTTGCCTTTGAGGACCGCGCCGACATGAAGGCGCTGATCGACCGCCGGGTGGACGTGATGTTCGCTTCCGGGCTGTTAGACGAGGTGCGCGCGCTGCTGCGCGCGGGCGTGCCGCGCGACTCCACCGCCCTGCAGGCCATCGGCTATAAGGAGTGCCTGGCCTGTCTTGACGGCCTTGCCGACGAGGCGCAGGCGGCCGAAGAGGTCAAGCTGCGCTCGCGCCAGTATGCCAAGCGGCAGCTCACCTGGCTGCGCCGCGACGGGCAGATCCACTGGTACCTGTGGAAAAAAACGCGGGATTTCCAGTCTGCTCTCCAATTTTCGACAGAAATCCTCCGCCAGTATGGCGTATGCTGACTCCGTAACCGCCCGCCCTGCGGGCAAAACAGAAAGGAGCCACATAAAATGAAAAATCAGGCAAATCTTCAGGAGCTTTTCCTCACCCGCGCCCGCAAGCAGGCCACGCCGCTGACGGTGTTTCTGGTCAACGGCTTTCAAATGCGCGGCGTGATTGCAGGCTTCGACAGCTTCACCGTCGTGCTCGAGAGCGACGGCAGACAGCAGATGATCTACAAGCATGCCATCTCCACCATTGTTCCCGTCCAGCCACTTGACCTGCGCGAGGCCATGCCGGAGGAGGACGGCTGAGACAGCGATCTATTTTACTTCCGAGGTACACATGAAACGCTCTTCCCTGTCAACAAAACTGATCTTTGCGGCGCTGACCGTTACGGTTCTGGCCTATTTCGGTGTGCAGGCCTACCGCTCGCTCGCCGGGGGCTACGCCGCTGCCCTCGCCTACACCTACCGCATCGAGGACAGCGTGACGGTCAGCGGCTTTGTCGTGCGCGACGAAACGGTGCTTGAAAGCGCCGAGCCGCTGCTTGAGCCCACGCGCACCGAGGGCGAACGCGTGTCGCGCGGCGGTGTGGTGGCCAACGCCTACCGCAGCGAGGCGGCGCTGGAAAACGCCCGTTCGCTCGACGCGCTGAACGCGCGCCTTGCCCAGCTGGAGGAGGCGCGCCTTGCCGCCGATGACATGGACTCCGCCCTGCGTCTGGACGAGGAGGTTGCCTCCGATATCGCCGCGCTGCGCGGTGCGCTCTCCGCCAACGGCGGCATCTCCGCCGAGACGCAGACGTCTGCGCTGCGCACGGCGGTTTTGAAGCGCGCCTACGCCTTCCGCGACGTGGGCGAGCTTGACCAGCGCATTGCCTCGCTCAAGCAGCAGCTCGCCGCAAGCAGCGCCTCCGCCGAGCGCACGCGTATCACCGCGCCCTTTGCGGGGACGTACTCCGCCGCAGTGGACGGGTACGAGAGCGTGCTGCGCACGGACGAGCTGGACACGCTCACGCCCTCCGCGCTTGCCGCTGCCGTGCCGCAGGCCATTTCGGGCAACGCCGGGAAGCTCATCGACGGGGAGACGTGGTACTTTGCCGCCGTGGTGGACGAGGCCGCCGCCGCGCGCGCTGCGGAGTGCGGCACGATGACGCTGCGCTTTGCCCGCGGCGTGGAGCGCGAGCTGACCATGACCGTCAGCCATGTCAGCGAGGCGGAGGACGGAAAGTCCGTGCTCGTACTCTCCTGTCGGAGATATCTTTCCGAGGTGACGCTGCTGCGCGAGCAGAACGCCGACCTCATCTTCACCGCCTACGAGGGGCTGCGCGTGCCCAACGCCGCGCTGCACATCGACGCGGACGGTACACTGGGCGTGTACTGCCGGGTGGGGCTCACGGCGTACTTCAAGCCCGTGGAGGTGCTCTACCGGGGCGAAGACTACTGCCTTGTTGTCCCCGTGGAGATCGACTCCACGCGCGAGAGCGCCATCCGCCTCTACACCCTGCGCGCAGGGGACGAACTCATCCTCACCGCCGAGGAGCTTTACGACGGCAAGATCATCGGATAAAGAAAAACGGGAGGCTTTCATCATGGATATTCGGGAAAACATCATGGCGATCCGCGCGCGCATCGACGCCGCCGCGCGGGAAACGGGGCGCACCGGCGCGGACATCACGCTGGTGGGCGCAAGCAAAATGAACGACGCCGCCGCCTGCCGCGCCGCCATTGCCGCCGGTATCGACGCGCTGGGCGAGAACCGTGTGCAGGAGATGACGCAAAAGCTGGCTGAAAACGCCTACGACGGCGCGCCGCTGCACTTCATCGGTCACCTGCAGCGCAACAAGGTCAGACAGGTGGTGGGCAAGGTGGCGCTGATCGAGTCGGTGGGTTCGCTCGAACTGGTGGAGAGCATCCGTGCCCAGGCGGAAAAACTGGGCATCGTGCAGGAGATCCTGCTGGAGGTGAACATCGGCGGCGAGGAGGCCAAAAGCGGCTTTGCCCCCGAGGCGCTGGCTGAGGCGGCGCAGCGCGTGCGCGAAATGCCGCAGCTTCGCCTGCGCGGCGTGATGGCCATCCCCCCTGCTGCGGCGGAGGAGCACGGCTCGCTGCCGTATTTTGAAAAAGTTCATGCACTTTTTGTTGACATCAACGAAAAAATGTATGATAATAAACTCGATATCCTATCCATGGGCATGAGCGGCGATTTTGAAGATGCCATTCGTGCCGGCGCGACGATGGTGCGTGTAGGCAGCGCAATCTTCGGCGCGCGCAGCTATCAAATTTAACAGGGGAGGTACTATCCATGGGTATTTTGGACGATCTGAAAAAGCTGGCACATCCTTACGACGACGAGGATGAGGAATACGAAGAGGACTTCCCTGACCTGAGCACGCGGGATGAGCGCGCCTTCGACGACCGCCGCAGCGCCCGCGACCGCGACGAGGATCGCCGCAACAAGGTGGTCAACATCCACGCCACCACGCAGCTGAAGGTGGTGCTCGTCAAGCCCGAGCGCTTTGAAAACGCGTCCGAGATCGCCGACCACCTCAAGGAAAAGCGCACGGTGGTCATCAATCTTGAATCCACCAACAAGGACATCGCCCGCCGTCTGGTGGACTTCCTCTCCGGAGTGGCTTACGCCAACGAGGGCAAGATCAAAAAGGTCGCCGCCAACACCTACATCATCACGCCCTACCATGTGGACATCATGGGCGATCTGATCGACGAGCTGGAAAACAACGGGCTCTATCTGTAAGGGGGAAAGACAATGCTCACACCGCAGGAGGTCTCCAACCGCGCATTCTCAAAGGCCGTCGTCGGCGGCTACAGCATGTCCATGGTGGACGAGTTTCTTGACGAGCTCACCGCGGACTACACGGCGCTCTACAAGGAAAACGCAGCCCTCAAGGGGAAGATGAAGATCCTCGTCGACAAGGTGGAGGAGTACCGCGCCACGGAGGATTCCATGCGTGCGGCGCTGCTTGCCGCGCAGAAGATGGCCAACACCATGGTCGAGGAGGCCGAAAAGCGCAAGGCAGAGCTGCTTGCCAATGCCGAAGAGGACGCCCGCCGCAAGATCGCCTCGCTGCAGCTTGACATCGTGCGCGAGCAGGCGCGCCTTGAATCCGCCAAGGCGGACACTGCCGCCTTCATCCAGCAGGTGCGCGAGGTGTGCCAGCGCGAGCTGAGCGCGCTCGACGCGCTGCCCGAGCTTTCCGACCTGCCTGAGCTTGCCGGCCCCGAGCCCGCAGCGCAGGAGTCCACCGTCGACAGCGGCGAGATCGAGGCGCATATCCTCGCCTCCTTCCGCAGCGACGCGGCGAAGTCCGCTACCAAGAGCGACAGCGGCGAGTCGCTCGGCGACACCACCCGCGCCCCCATCCTCAGCGACCTCAAGTTTGGCCGCAACTACCGTTCCGGCGACGAGGACTGAGCACAAAAGCGGCGCAGCCGGTTTTTGAAAGGAAAAGCGGGTCAAAAATGTCATTGCGAACCGGTGACCGATGCTACCGGTGTGGCAATCCGATCCTTTTTTCGTGTTTTCGAACAGTTTCAGCGGGGGAAAATGCGGATTCCCACGCCAGTGTGAGCACTGGCCCGGAATGACGGACTTATTGATTTTCTCCCACGAAAGGACGTGACGTGCATGGCGAAAACGCCCATCATCGCCTTCCTCTACGATTACGACAAGACCCTCTGCACCACCGACATGGAGGATTACGCCTTTATCCCCAGCCTCAACATGACGCCCGAGCAGTTCTGGCCGCTGGCCAACGGCTTTGGCTGGGAGAACCGCATGGACGGCGTTCTGGCCTACATGTACACCATGATCCGCAAGAGCACCGAGCTTGGTTGTCCCTTCACGCGCGAGTCGCTGGTGGAAATGGGAAAAAAGATCGAGCTTTTCCCCGGCGTGACCGACTGGTTCGACCGTATCAACGCCTTCGGTGAGAGCATTGGCGTGCAGGTAGAGCACTATGTACTCTCCTCCGGTTTGCGCGAGATCATTGAGGGCAGCGCCATCGGCGGAAAATTCAAGGAAATTTATGCAAGCGAGTTCTATTATGACGAAAGCGGCCGCCCCGTGTGGCCCAAGCTGGCCGTCAACTTCACGGCCAAAACGCAGTTTGTCTACCGTATCAACAAGGGCGTGCTCGACATCGCCGAGGATCGCCGCCTCAACGACTCCATGCCCGACGACAGCAAGCGCGTGCCCTTCACCAACATGATCTATGTGGGCGACGGGCTTTCCGACGTGCCGTGCATGAAGATGATGCGCGCCTACGGCGGGCAGTCAATCGCCGTGTGGAGCGGCAATAACCGCCCCGGCGTTGAAAAGCTGCTCGGCGACGGGCGGGTGGACTTCATCTTCCCTGCCGACTACCGTGAGGGCAGCGGGCTTGACCTCACCGTCAAGGATATCCTGCGCAAAATGGCAATCGTCGACCGCCTCACCGACACCAACGCCGCGCAGCTGCGCGCCATCGGCACGGCGGAGGATCCCAATCAGGTGATGCTTTTTTGAGACACTGAAAAATAAAAGCGCCGGTCGGCGCTTTTATTTTTGCTCATTTTTTCACTTTTCCGGTTACTGCGCGTCGCCCTCGGAGAGCGTCTTGAGCCCGGCGGCGAGCCCGGCGAGGCTCTGGATCTCGCTGGGGATGATGATCTTGGTGGCCTTGCCGTCGGCGGCCTTTTCGAAGGCTTCGAGCGCCTTGATCTTGACCACCTGGTCGTTGGGGTTGGCCTCGTTCATCAGCTTGAGGGCGTCGGCAAGGGCGGTCTGCACCTTGAGGATGGCCTCGGCCTCACCCTCGGCTTTGAGGATGGCGGCCTCGCGCTCCGCCTCGGCGCGCAGGATCGCGGCCTGCTTTTCCGCGTCGGCGCGCAGGATGGTGGACTGCTTTTCGCCCTCGGCCACGAGCACCTGGCTGGCCTTCTGGCCCTCGGCCTGCAGGATGGACTCGCGGCGCTCGCGTTCGGCCTTCATCTGCTTTTCCATGGCGTTCTGGATCTCACGCGGAGGCAGGATGTTCTTCAGCTCCACGCGGTTGACCTTGATGCCCCACGGGTCGGTGGCCTCGTCGAGGATGGAGCGCATTTTGGAGTTGATGGTGTCGCGGCTGGTGAGCGACTGGTCGAGCTCAAGCTCGCCGATGATGTTGCGCAGGGTGGTGGCGGTGAGGTTTTCGATGGCGTTCATCGGGTGCTCCACGCCGTAGGTGTAGAGCTTGGGGTCGGT
>CAYPLM010000009.1:0-22713 GCA_964411575.1 uncultured Oscillibacter sp.
CGGCAGCATCACCGAGTTCTGGCGGCGCTGGCACATCAGCCTTGGCACATGGTTCCGCGACTATGTGTACATTCCGCTGGGCGGCAACCGCGTCCCTCCGGCGCGGCGGGTGTTCAACATTTTCGCCGTGTGGCCGGTGAGGGGGCTGTGGCACGGCGCGGCGTGGAACTTTGTGCTGTGGGGGCTATATTTTGCCGTGCTTTTGATCATAGAAAAGCAGCTGCCAAAAAAGCTGCCGGGCGCGCTTTCCGTGCTGCGGCAGGTTGTGGTGCTCGTTTTGCTGGCGATGAGCTTTGTTCTCTTCGATGCGTCCACCATTGGGGAGGCGCTTGGCCGCATCGGCGCGCTGTTCGGCGCGGGCGGGCTGAAGGTTGTGAGCGCGGAGAGCCTGTATTATCTGCGCTCCTATGCGCTGATACTGCTGATTGCGGCGGTGGGCGCAACGCCGCTTCCCGCGCGCCTTGTGCGGCACTGGGAGGGGACACGTGTGCTCAATGCGCTTGAGCCCGTGGTGCTTTTGGCGCTGCTGGCGGTGTGCACGGCGTACCTTGTGGATGGGTCGTTTAACCCGTTCCTGTATTTCCGCTTCTAAGGAGGTATGGCTATGACGGAAAAACGAAAGAATATCGTAACGCTCTGCCTTCTTGGTGCGTTTCTTTTTGGCTTTGGCGTGTGGAGCCTTGTGCGCCCGGCGGATGAATTTTCCATCAGTGAGCGTCGCCCGCTCGAGCAGCTTCCCACGCTGAGTGCGCAGGACGTGCTTTCCGGCGCATATATGCAAAAGCTCGAGCTCTACGCCACCGACCAGTTTCCTCTGCGCGAACAGTGGCGCACGCTCAAGGCGATGTTCTCTTATTACGCGCTCGGGCAGACGGACAACAACGGCGTGTATCTCTCCGGCGGCTCTGCCGCACAGCTGGACTACCCGCTCAACAACGGCTCCGTTTCCTACGCGGCCGACCGCTTCCAGACCCTGTATGACAAGTATTTTGCCGGGACGGAGGCAAAGCTTTATCTGTCCGTCGTCCCCGACAAGAACTACTTCCTTGCCGCCGAGGCCGGTGCGCCCACGATGGACTACGCCGCGCTGGTGGACAGTCTGCGCGCGCAGACCGGGGCGTACACCTATGTCGACCTCTTTGATCTTCTCTCCGCTGGGGACTATTACGCTACCGACTCGCACTGGCGGCAGGAGTGCCTGACGGCTGTGGCCGAGCGGCTGGGCGAGGCAATGGGCGCTGACGTTGCGGCAGAATACGAGGAAAAGACGCTGGACGGGCCTTATTACGGCGTGTATTACGGCTACGCTGCGCTGCCCATGCCCGCCGACACCATCCGCTACCTCACCAACCCCACGCTGGACGCGTGCACGGTGTACCATTACGAGACGGACAAGACCACCTCCGGCGTGTACGACTTTGAAAAGGCGGCAGGGAAGGACCCCTACGAGCTGTTCCTTTCAGGCTCTGAGTCGCTGCTGCGCGTGGAAAACCCCAACGCGACCACAACGCGCGAGCTAATCGTGTTCCGCGACTCGTTTGGCTCAAGCCTTGCGCCGCTGCTCGTCGAAGGCTACGCCGCTGTGACGCTGGTGGATATCCGCTACCTCTCCAGCGAGCTTCTGGGGCGTTACCTTGACGTCACTGATCAGGATGTCTTGCTGCTCTACAGCACCTCCGTGCTCAATAACAGCGAAGCTCTAAAGTAAAGGGAAGCGCCTCGATAGCGTCATCCCCCTAAAGCAAAACTCTCTGTATGAGATTACATACAGAGAGTTTTTTGTCTTTATGCGATTTTGCTTTCCAAGCGGATCACTTCTGCGTGAACAGCGCGCCGATGACGTTGCTGTACATCTGCTCGGCGTTCTTTTTGAAGCGGGCGGCCAGCTCCCTGGCCATGCTCTCCTGCGGCACCATCAGGGAAAGGTCAAGGATGGGGCTGTCCTGCTCGTCGCAGAGAACCAGATCGACGGTAAAAGTGCCGTTGCTGCGCGGGGTGATGCACGTGCGGATCTGTGCCTGACGGCGCAGCAGCTGGTTGTACCGGTCGAGTCCCTGATCGGCGCGCAGACGCACGGAGTAGGGGAGACTGCTTTCCCAGATCTCGCCGTTGCGGCGCCCCTTTTCGGTCACGGCGTACAGCCCCTCGTCGGAGAGGGTGAGGTGCTCTGTGCGCACAAGTTCGTTCAGGCACTCGGAAAATTCAAAAAAGTCTACGCCCTCGTCGCACATGCAAAGATCCTGAAAGCCCTCAAACGGCGCGGGGGCGATCAGCCGCGCGGCAACATAGAGGATGAGGAACTTGACCTCAAGCTTGTCCTGAATAAAGCCAACTCTTGGCATGGCACGCGTACCTCCCGGTGTGTCTTTTCGCTATTATACCACCAATTTTCCGACTTGTATAGAGAGAACTTTGCCGCGCGGGAACGGTTTTTTCCTGTAGGGCATACACTGGGATGAAAGAGCACTCTTTCAACAATGACAACAGGAGGTTATCATGATGGCTGATAAAGTCGTTGCCGGGCCGATCAGCGACGCGTGCGGCGTGCGTGAGGCGGTCTGCGTCCATACAGGGAAGATCTACGCGTCCTGCCAGGATAAGGATTGCGTGGAGGATTTGCGCGTGTTTCCCACGGAGAGCTCGCTTTCCGTGTTGCAGGCGGCACAGGCGGTGCGCGCCTCGCGTGCGGAGCTTCTGAGCGTTGTGCCCATCGTCGAGCCTGTGCACTTCAACCGGGGCTTTTATACCGTGGATATGACGTTTTACTATCGCGTGGTGCTGCAGGCGTCGGCCTCCGGCACGGTGCGTTTCACCGAGCTTGACGGGCTGAGCGTGTTCAATAAGCGTATCATCCTCTACGGCGGTGAGCTGGGCGCAAAGAGCTTTTCCTCCGCTGCATCCGAGCCAGTGGTGCTCTCCGGGCGGGGCGTTCCCACCGCCGTGGTGGAGGCGCTTGACCCGATGATCCTTGCTGCGCAGCGCGTGGAGTGCCCCGGAGACGAGCGCTGCGAGGACACGTCTGTGCCCGCCGTTCCGACTGCGATTTCCGCCGCGTTCGACTCGCCCCTGTCGCTTGACGGCAGCGCCGCCGTGCGCGCCTATGTTTCGCTGGGGCAGTTCTCCGTGGTGCGGCTCGAGCGCGACGCCACGTTGCTCATCCCCACCTATGACTATTGCCCGCCGCAGTGCGAATGCAGCGATGCGGACATCGGCGGCGGCAGCGAGGACCCCTGCGCGCTGTTTGACGGCGTGCGCTTCCCAACCGAGCAGTTTTTCCCCAGCAGCTGTATGCGATAAACTCAGAATACGTCTAAAATGCGGCAGCGCAGCGACCGGGCGAACCCGACCGCTGCGCTGCATTTTATTGGGAAAGAATGCGGGGGAAAGGGAATCAGCCAATGAGACGATAGAGCATGGTGACGATCTGCGCACGGTTGCAGACATCGGCGGGCATGAGCGCGCCGTTGTAGCCCTGCATGATGCCCGCGCCGCAGGCCCACTGCATGGCCTCGAAGGCATAGTCGCTGATGCTGAGAGCGTCGGTGTAGCTGAGGATGTTGGTGTCCTTGCCGATGCTCACGTCGATACCCTGCGCCGCGGCAAAGCGGTAGAGCATGGTCACGGCCTGCTCACGGGTGATGCTGTCCTCCGTGCCGAAAAGACCGTTGCTGTAGCCCTTGACAATGCCGGTAGACGCCGCCCAGCGCACGGCCTCACCATACCAGTCGTTCTCGTCCACATCGGCAAAGCTCATAGCATAATTGACCACGGGCTTGTTCGCCGCGCGCCACAGGAAGGTGACCAGCTGTGCGCGGGAGCAGACGAGATTGGGGGAGAAGTGCGTGTCGTCGGTGCCGGTGGTGATGCCGGTTCTGGCAGCCCACAGCGCCGCTTCGTAGAAGTAGTCCTTTTCGGTGACGTCCACGAAGGAAATGGTGGGCTCTTCGCCGGCCTCCTCGCTGGCAAAGACCGCCGTGACAGTGACATCGCTGCCGGGCATGGAGAAGGTATAAACACCGTTGCTGCCGGCAAGGGTGAGCTTGCCGCCGTCGCTGTCGATAACAGTGATGGCTTCCAGCGTGTAGTCGGCGTCGGGCGTGATGGTGAGCGTCACGATCTCGCCGGGAAGGGCGTTTCTGTGGTCGCTGCGCACGCTGCCGCCTTCACACGCGGCAAGGGTAATGCGATAGAAGTTGACGGAGGGGAGAACAAACTTGGCCGTCCACTGCGCCGTGAGCGTGATGTCCTCATAGATCGGCGTGGTGAAGTCAAACGCCGTGCCGTCCAGGAACCAGCCATCAAGCTCATAGCCCACGCGGTTCACCTCGACCGGCGCGATGGTCTGACCATAGAGCACCTCGACGGGCTCGACAACGATGTCGCAGTCGGTGTTGAAGGTGACGGTGAGCACCTTGACGGTCAGGGCGAGCTTTGCCGCACGGAGCGCCTGATAGGCAGCGCGAAGCGCGTCGGGATCACTTTCGGCGGAGAGTTCCTTAGCCGCGTCGATGGCCGCCTGCATGTCAGCCCAGTTGCTGAAGCTGTTTGCATCCTGCGCCGCCGCCCAAGTCAGCATGTTCTGAATGTCGGCCCAGAGATCCTGCGAGTCGGTGTTGGTCACGCGGACGATGCAGCTGAGGGTGTAGCCACCATCCTCGGTGGTTACGCTGATCACGGACGAGCCCAGCGCAGCAGCGGTGAGCTGCCCAGCTTCGTCAACGGAGACAACGGAGGGGTTGCTGCTGTTCCAGAGCAGTGTGGTGTTGTCCGCATTGGCAGGGACGGTGCAGGCGGTCAGCGCCTGAGTTTCACCAACGTGCAGCGTAAGCTGTGTATCGGCTTCCTTGAAGTAAAGGCCGCTGACGGCAACGGGCTGCGGGCCGACCACGGTGTACTTTTCGTCCAGGTAGCGATAGATGCTGTTGAGCTCGTCATCACTGAGCGCGCGGTCGTAGAACAGAAGCTCGCAGAGCGTACCTGTCCACATCTTGCCGTCCTTACCGGCGCCGAGGTAGATGATGTTCTTGTTGTTCTTGGTTGCGGCAGCCATGGAGGAGCCAGAGGCGTAGTCCGTGCCGTCGACCTCCACGTCGTAGGCCATCGTCGCGCCGTTCCAGCGCACAGCAGTGGCGGTGAAGTCAGTGGTCGGTGTGCGCATCGTGCCGTAGACACCGTAATCCTGCGACGTGCCGGTGCCGAAGCGGGCGGAGATGGTGTCGGTGTAAACGCCCAGATACACGCTGCCCCAGGAGGCGGCTTCATCGACGGTGAAAAGCGTGTTGCGCTGCGACCACCACTTGGTGTCGTGGTTGCTGCCGGTGCCAAGAGGCGTGTTGGAGGCAGCGTAGGCGATCACGGTCGCGCCGCTGAGGCCGTTGAGCGCACTCTCGCCGAGCGTCAGCGTAAGGGCGCTGTTTCCGGCAAAGCGGACGCCGCCCTGCCCATTCACCGCGCTGTTTACATAGATGGGACGGCCGGAAATGCCGCTACCGGAGGTCTTGACGGCTGCGGTAAGGTCGACTCCACCCTGCGAGGTCCATGCGGTCACATTGCCGCTCGCGTCGCTCGTCACGCCCTTGGAGGCGTCAAGCCAGAACAGGAGGCCGTCGGTGGCAACGGTCTGGTTGCCGCTGTCAACGGGGTAGGTCGCTTTGAGGTAAGCATCGACAAGCGTCAGCTCGGCCTCGCTGAGCACATGGTCAAAGACGATGATCTCGCTGACGGTGCCCTTCCAGCCGCTGCTGTTTTTGCCCATGCCCAGCTGGCCGCTCGTTGCGTCGATGTAGCTGGTCTTTTCCGTGGCAGCGCCGGTGGCCGTTTCAACAGCGGTGATCGCCGTGCCGTTGATGGAGAGGCTGTCGATGGTTTTGCCGTTCTTAGTCAGAACCGTGGTGGTGTAGCCGCTGTAGCTGCCGCCCTGGTAGAGGATACCGCGGTAGTTTTTCGCGCCGGTGCCAAAGCGCCCGGCAGCGCCGTTGGTGAAAGCACCCACATACATGCCGCTCCAACCGGGGGAGTATTCACCGAAATAGAGAACGGAGTTTTTGTGGTTATCATTGATTTTAGTGGGAGCATCCATCTCGGGCTTGCTGAAGATGACGGCGGTCAGGCCGGTCTTGTTGTTGAAAAGCTCCTTGTCCGTCATAGCGAAGGTCAGCACATCGTTGCCGTCAAAGCGCACGCCGAGGATGTTCTCCTCTTCGTCGGTGACGACGGTGGGCTGCTTGTCGCTCTGCGCGGCGGAGGCGTCGGCGGTGGAGTGCCCGCTGAGCTCGCGCCAGGCGGACACGCTGCCGCTTGCATCTGCGTTGATCCCGCTCTGTGCGGAGAACCAGAGCAGCATGCTCTCTTTCATCTTGTCAAAGGTCAGCGCGTCGGACTTGACCACGGTGACCTGCGCCGTGACTGCCATGCCGTTGAAGAGCGTACCGGCCACGGAGAAGCTTCCGGCGCTGAGGTAGAGACTGGGGTTGATCGTCTCCCAGACCACGCCGACCCTGGTGGTCGTGCCGCTGGCGTAGGTGACCTCCACCGTCTTGGGGAGCTTGGGCTCCTGCCCCTCTTCGCAGGTGACGGCGGCCTCTTCCACGCTGACGATCTCGTCGGCGTACTTTTCGGCCAGTGCACGCTGCGCGGCGATGATCTCCGCGTCGCTCAGGGCACGGTCGTAGATCAGGATCTCGCAGATTGTGCCCTTATAATAGGTGTCTGCCTTGCCACGGCCAATGAGACCGTCAGCAGTCTGGATGCCCTTTGTGGTCTCGCCCTTGCCGAGGCCGCTGTAGATCTCTTCGCCGTCGACAAAGATCCCGTTGGCAAGGCCGTCCTTGCGGAAGGCCGTGCAGGTAAACGAGGAGCCGATGCTCGCAGGGCGTACATAGGTGGTGCCGTAGTCACCGCTGACCCCGCTGCCGAAGCGGAAGATCACCTCGTTCTGGCTGGCAGTGAAGTAGGCGCTGCCCCAGCTGGAGTTTTCCCAGAAGTACAGCGCGCTGTGGTACTGGCTCTGCGTTCCGCTGGAAGCGCCGGAGGTGGTCATATCCGAGGCGCTGTACATCACAACGGTGAATTCGCTCTTGTCATTCCAGAAGTTCTCGTCGGAGAGGTTGAGCGTCATGGCGGACTTTCCGTCAAAGTAAATGCCGCTGGTCCCGTCGGAGAGTGTTTTGAGCGTGGGATCGCCGGTGCTCTTGACCACCGACGCGCTGCCAACGCGGGGCTCCCAGGCGGACACAACGCCGCTTTCATCCGCAGTGATGCCGGAGGAGGCATCCAGCCAGAGGGCAAGCCCCTCTTCGGTGATCTCGGGGTGGATAGCACGCACGGTCACGGTGGCCTCGACATAGGTATTGAGGCGGGCGATGTATCCGAGCACGGTGAACACGCCCTCGCTCGCATAGAGGGAAGCGGGAATCTCTTCCCAGTCAACCTTGAAGCCGTAGGTCACGTCGCCGTAGCTCACGCTTACGCTGCCGGGCAGCTCAGGCGCAACGCCGGGCTCGACCACGACAGAGACCGGGGCGATCACCGGTTCGCCGACCATGGAGCTGCTGCTGACAAACCGGAAGCGATCGAGCGAGACAAGCGCGCAATCGGGAAGGCCGATGGCTTTTACATACACAGTGTGCACGCCCGCTTCCACGCTGCCGCTCAGCTCGGTAAGGACGGTCTGATAGTCGGCAGATTTGCTCAGCGTCACCGCTGCAATGCGATTCTCGGCGGACATTTCATCCACATAGAGCTCAAGCTGCGCGTCGACCGTCATCGCCTGCAGCGTCAGCTCGAGCATGGTCTCACTACCGTCGAAGAGGATATCGTCATAACGCATCCAGTCGCCGTTTTCCATGCCCTCGACCTTTTTGTTCAGGCCGTCATCGCAGGCGGCGGGCACAGAGAAGCCGTAGTCCTCGTTGTAGTTGAAGAGGTTAAAGTGCTCCGCCTCGATGGCCTGCTCTGCGGTGCGCTGGCTGTGGATGGCGTTGAAGTAGCAGACAAGCTCGCTGGGGCGGTCGGTCTGAATGGCGGTGTACCCGCGCTCGATCATCTCCGCCCAGGTGGTCTGCGTGTCGGGCTTGGTGCTGCACAGGCCGGACCACATGGTGTTGACGAACATGGCCACGTTGTTGCTCTTGCACCAGGGCTCAAGCGCCTTATGGATCTTTGCGTCCGCCTCGTCGTTGGCGATGCAGATCTCCACCATCACAAGGTTGTCGCCGTTGTCGAGGTGGCTTTGCAGCGCGGCGGTGGACTCACTGGAGTTGATGTAGACGTACAGAATGCTCTGCTGAACTTCCTGCGCGGTGATCGTCTCCTCGGGGTGTGCGGCGTTCCACGCCTCTGCGGCGGCCGCGTACCACGCATTCATTGCCTCGGCGGTGGTGCTGTTTTTGAAGAACACACGCTCGAGCATGTCAGTCTCACGGAAGAGCGTGTAACAGGCCACAAAGCGGCTCTGGCTGAAGCAGTGGTCAAGATTGATCATGATGTCCTCACCGAGCATCTTGATCAGGTCAACAGCATCGTCGAGACGGCTGAGGGTGATCGTGCCGCCCGCGGCGGCCTCGCCGCAGTGCTCAGCGTAGTGCGGCAGGCTGTTGAGCAGCGCAGCTTCCGCCTCAGAGAGCGTGTAGGCCGTGGTCACGCCGCTGCCGCCCTCTTCGGGACAGAGGGAAAACTGCAGATAGTCCTCCCAGTTAAAGTCGCTGATCGTATAGCCGCTGCACTCGGCGGTGCAGCGCCGGATGTTCTCGTCGTGAGAGAGCACGGCGACGCCGTCCTTGGTGAGCTTGACATCCAGCTCCACAACATCAAGGCCCATGTTGATGCCGGCTGCGATGGCAAGCAGGGAGTTCTCCGGCCCCATGCGCCACGCAGCGCGGTGGGCCACGGACATGGGAACACCGGCGTTGAACTTTTCAACGGCGTTCTGTGCCCCGTAGTCCGGCGCGGGATAAGCCCATGCCGAGGTCGGCAACAGGCTCACCACCAGGAAAAATGCCAAAACTGCTGATAGGATCCGTTTTCTCATTTTCTGACATGCACCTCATTCTTTTGTTTTTCAGGGAGCGCATCTATACTCCCCCGATTTCATTCTACCATTGAAATGCACGCGCGAAAACGGGGCGATTCTCATATTTTTGGGGGAATTTTGTGTTTTTTGAAAATGGTCTATGCGCTCTTATGTCCTGAAAATGCGGCAGCGCAGCGACCGGGTGAACCCGATCGCTGCGCTGCATTTTATTGGGAGAGAATGCGGGGGAAAGGGAATCAGCCAATGAGACGATAGAGCATGGTGACGATCTGCGCACGGTTGCAGACATCGGCGGGCATGAGCGCGCCGTTGTAGCCCTGCATGATGCCCGCGCCGCAGGCCCACTGCATGGCCTCGAAGGCATAGTCGCTGATGCTGAGAGCGTCGGTGTAGCTGAGGATGTTGGTGTCCTTGCCGATGCTCACGTCGATACCCTGCGCCGCGGCAAAGCGGTAGAGCATGGTCACGGCCTGCTCACGGGTGATGCTGTCCTCCGTGCCGAAAAGACCGTTGCTGTAGCCCTTGACAATGCCGGTAGACGCCGCCCAGCGCACGGCCTCACCATACCAGTCGTTCTCGTCCACATCGGCAAAGCTCATAGCATAATTGACCACGGGCTTGTTCGCCGCGCGCCACAGGAAGGTGACCAGCTGTGCGCGGGAGCAGACGAGATTGGGGGAGAAGTGCGTGTCGTCGGTGCCGGTGGTGATGCCAGATCTGGCAGCCCACAGTGCCGCTTCGTAGAAGTAGTCCTTTTCGGTGACATCCACGAAGAAGTTGAGCATGCTGTTGTCCTCGGTGAAGGTCGCCATGACGGTGACGTCGCTGCCGGGCATGACGAAGGTGTAAACACCGTCGCCGCCGGTGAGCGTGAGCTCGTTGCCGTCCTCGTCGGTGACGCTGAGCGTTTCCAGCGTGTAGCCAGTGTCGGGCGTGACGGTGAGCGTTACGGTCTCGCCCTCAGCAGCGCGTCTCTCGCTGGAGACGACCGTGCCATTGACAGTCGCAGCCACGCGGATCGACGCAGTCACTGCGCCGCCGCCGGAACCACTACCACCACCGGAACCGCTGCCGCCGGAACCACTACCACCACCGGAACCACTACCACCACCGGAACCGCTGCCGCCGCCGCTGGAGCTATCCTTCGTCCAGGCAAGGCCAAAGGGGGAGAGGCTGCCGGCGTGGAAGTGCAGGCCGTCCTCTTCCTTCGTGACGGCGACCTGCTCGGTCGTGTCGTCAGAGAGAAGATGGAGGAGCGTAAAGCTGTCGCTGCTGTCAGTTCCCTCGGGATAGGGCAGGATCACATCCACGCCTTCCTCAGGGAAGTCCTCACCGCTGACGGGGACAAACTGCGTGCCATCCCAGCGCTCAAGCACGATGTCGTAATAGGCTTCGCCATCACGCTCAGCGGGGAGAGCGGCTGCCAGCTTTTCCTGCGCGGCAGCGTCGTTGAGGGCGCTGATGGAGAGCTGCTGCGTCTCAGGCGTGTCGCCGCCGCTGGAGCTATCCTTCGTCCAGGCAAGGCCGAAGGGGGAGAGGCTGCCGGCGTGGAAGTGCAGGCCGTCCTCTTCCTTCGTGACGGCGACCTGCTCGGTCGTGTCGTCAGAGAGAAGATGGAGGAGCGTAAAGCTGTCGCTGCTGTCAGTTCCCTCGGGATAGGGCAGGATCACATCCACGCCTTCCTCAGGGAAGTCCTCACCGCTGACGGGGACAAACTGCGTGCCATCCCAGCGCTCAAGCACGATGTCGTAATAGGCTTCGCCATCACGCTCAGCGGGGAGAGCGGCTGCCAGCTTTTCCTGCGCGGCAGCGTCGTTGAGGGCGCTGATGGAGAGCTGCTGCGTCTCAGGCGTGTCGCCGCCGCTGGAGCTATCCTTCGTCCAGGCAAGACCGATGGGGGAGAGGCCGCTGACGAGGAAGTGCAGACCGTCCTCTTCCGCCGTGAAGGAGACCTCCTCCGTGGTGTCGTCGGAGAGCAGGCGTAGGAGCGTAAAGCTGTCATCGCTTCCGGTATCTTCAGGATAGGGCAGGATCGCGTCCGCGCCGTATTCGGGGAAGTCCTCGCTGCTGACGGGGACAAGCTGCGTGCCGTCCCAGCGCTCAAGCGTAACGTCGTAATACGCTGCACCATCGCGCTCAGCGGGGAGAGCGGCTGCCAGCTTTTCCTGCGCGGCCGTGTCGTCCAAGGGGAGAATGGAGAGCTTCTGCGGCTCCACATTCAGGCGGATATCGCCCAACACCTTGGAGACGGTCACGTTGTAGCTGCCGTCTGCGTTCTTCTCAGCAGTCACGCCAAGGCAGTAGCCCACGCTGCCGGTGCCGGTCAGGCAGTTGTAACCGTTGACCTCAAGCGCGGCAAAGGAGGTAAAGCCGTCGGCGGGGCTGACCTTGAAGGACACATCGCCGTAGTAGCGAACCTGGTCGCGCGGCTGCCCGGCCTCGTCAGGATCGAACGTAATGTCGCTGATGGTGTAGCCCGTGCCGCTTGTGGGAACAGCGTATCCAATGAAGGGCGATAGCTGGACTCCGAGATCGACGTCACAATCAAGGCTCTCAAATATGACCACCTTATCAATGCTGTATAGCCTACCATAAAGATCCAGGTAATCATACCAGCCGTTCACCATGCAGCCTTCGTTGGGCATGGCGGTGAACACCAGACGCGTTCCGGCAGGAAGCTGATACGCCGTATCGGGCTTGAGCGTTTCACCGTCCGCCGTGACGATAACCTCGCCGTATTTCGCGCCGAAGAAACTATACCTGACATTGAAGATAGCGACGGGCATGAATTCCACGACGACCTCCTGGTCGTACTGCACGTTCTCCAGCGTGTACTCCAGCAGGTTCGCGGAATCCGCCACGGTCTCACCGTCCACACGCCATTCCTTCACCACCCAACAGGTGTCGGGCTGTGCCGTGAAGGTGACGTTGCCATTGGTGGGCACGCTGACCACACCGTTTTCGCCGCCGGGCGCAGAGATGCTGCCCTTGCCCTCGGCGCGGTAGGTCACACTGTAGATGCTGTCATCGGGTACGAACACGGCGACGACATGGTAGGTCGTTCCGGTCTCCGTGCCGATGGCCGGGGAAATGGTCAGGGTCGAGGCGGTCTGCCCCTCCTGCACCACACCGTTCACTTCCCAGTGGTCAAGGCGGAAGCCGCTGTCGGGCCGGGCGCGGAGCGTGATGCTCTCACCGCCCCGGACGCCGTCACCGGAGCTGAAGTTGGGCGCGGTGATGCTGCCGTTTTCCGCCTCCCAGGTCACGGTGTACTTCGTGGGCAGGAAGGTGACGCCGATTGTAACGCCGACGTCGCCGACAACGTAGGCAAAGCTGCTGCCGGTTTCCCCTTCGACGACCGCCTTGTCCACCGTCCAGGAAGCGACCTCGTAGCCCGTGTCAGGCTTGGCGTTGACAGTCACCTGCACGCCCTTGGTAAACCGCAGACCGGAGCTGAGATCGGTGAACGAATAGCCGCCGGCGGTGACGCTTTCGATGGTGCCGTGCTCACCGGAGGTGAAGTAGAGCTTGTCGGTCTTGCGCTCGACCACCGCAACAACATTGAGCGTCTTCTGGTCGCGCTCCATGTAGCCGTAGAGGAAGGCGTAGTGCCATTCGTGAGGGAAGCCGGGCTCTTCAACCTCGGGGTTCTCCACGGGCACGCCGTCCACCAGCCACTGCGTGATCTGGTAGCCCTCGGCGGGCCTGCATTCGAACACGACAAAGCGCGTGTAGAGCATGCTGGCGCTGCTTCCGTGCTTCCTGTAAGCCATAATAGATTCATCATCCAGCCGCTCTTCGATGTAGTAGCTGCTCACGCAGCCCTCATCACCCTGATAGCTGAAGGTGATGTCCACAGAGGGCTTCCTCTGTACGATGCACTCCACCTGGGTGTCCTGCCCGAGAGATTCGATGCGGGCGGTGCCGGGGTTCGCCTCGTCATAGGTGATGGCACTGCCGGTGCTGCGCCAGCCGATCAGATCGAAGTCGCTGCCGACAACGGCCGTAAAGTCCACGGGGATGTACGCGGAGAGCGTAGCGTTGCCGTAGTGACGAGCGCTGATGCGCGTGCCGCTGGTGGAGACTTCAAAGCTGCTGATCGTGTCATTGCTGTAGGAACCATCGTAATCGAGCGTCCAGCTGAGATCGAAGGTTCTCGCAGAGACGACCACGGAGTGTACCTTTATCGTATCTCCCCGCTCGATGTAATCGATGGGGCGGATGGTGATAGAGGTCTGGCCACCGGAGTTCTTCAGGGAGCCATAGTGCACACGCCATTCCTTCACGGTGCTGTTGTCGGTGCTGATGTTAGCGGTGAAGGTGAGGCGTCCGGACGCGTCGACCACATAGTACCCGGACGTTGCATCCGGCGTGAGCACGTTGCCATCTGCATCCGTAACGGTGATGCCGCCGGCGTTAATGCTGTTGCCGTCTTCATCGATGGTGTCCGCCTCGATCCGCATGATGCGCTGGTCGGTGAAGAACACCTGCACATTGCACTCTTCGGTGATGTTTTCCAGCGTGAGCGTCTTTTCGCTGTAGATCACGCCGTCATCCCAGGTGTAGACCTCGCCGTTGACCATCCACTTTTCCACCATCGACTTCTGGGTGTTGACGGTGTTGGGCGTGGCGATGAACTTCACCGTGGCGCCGGGGGCCACCTTGCCGCCGCTGGGCAGGGTCGCGCCGTTGACCTCAGCGGTCAGCGAGCCGATGCCGTTGACACTGTAGTTCACATTGACGCTGTTGACAGTGAAGGTAGCGTAAATGTCGACCCTGGCACCGCCCATGTAGGCCATACCGGCTCTGGTGAACTCCAGTGTGTCGCCATAGAGGCGGAAGTAGGGTGTAACGCCATCATCCAGAACATAGCTGGGGAGAAGCTCGTATTTGTCGCCGTATTTGTTGTTCATCGTATAAACCCGCATGCTCTCGAGCGAGAAGCCGGGCAGGGGCTCAGCGGTGACCTTGATGGGGTAGTCCGCGCTGACCTGACTGCCGGACTGCAGCGGGTACTCCGTGCCGCTCTTGTCGATGTAGCGGGCCGTCAGCGTGCCGCCGTTGTCGTAGTAGAGGCGCACGGTGGCGGATTCACGGAAGTAGTAGATGTTCTCGCTTTGCACCGTAACGGCATAGCAGGCGAGCAGCTTTTCAACCTCGGCCGTGTCCTTGAAAACCGGGGTGACGGGGTACACGCCGGTTTCGAGCGTGTTGCCGATGGTGGTGTACAGCTCGCAATGGGTCGTCATTGTCAGACTCACGTCCACCGTGTTGCCGTTGGCGTCGGTGGCGACAAGCGAGATGTCATCCTTCTCGGGAATCACATTCACGGCCTGAGAGCTCTTGTCCGGCCAGGTGGGCACGACGGTAAGAGGCATCTTGTCCACCGTGAGGTATGCGGTAGCGACCGTGGTGAGCGCTTTGAACGCCTCGTTTTTGACCGTGCCGTCCTCGAACATCAGATCCTCGCGTGTCAGCTGCGCGGAGATGCAGTAGGTTCCGGCGGCGTCAGGCTGGAAGACGAAGTTGTTGCTGTAGTGCAGATAGCCGTCCGAGTTTTCCAGAACATAGTTGATGTACGGGTAACCGTTCTGCATTCCAGCTCTGCCGACAAGCATCTGCGGGTACTTCACCTGGATATCCTCCCACTTGCCGGTCTCGCTGTTGAGGTAAACCAGCTGAGGCGTGACAGAGCTACCGTCGTAGGTCATCGCATGCACGGGGGTGTTTCCGCTCTGCTTGAGCAGCAGACGGTAGGGCTCTCTGTTTTCACCCAGCGCATAGTAGTAGCCGTCGGCGTAGCTGGAAAGCGTGGTGCCGGTTTTACGCGCCGAAGCAATGACGCGGTACAGACCAGCTTCGGTCGCCGTCCATGTGAGCACCCGGTTGGAGGCGAGGGTGGTGCGATATGCCACCACGCCGGTGTCCATGTTGATGATGAAGTAGTCCACGTCACAGGCGACATTGCCGTCGTGCGGGGCGACCACGTCGACCGAAAGGATGAGCGTGCTGCCCGTATGCTCAACGGACTTGTAGAGCGCGACCTCGCGGGAGGCGTAGGTCGTCACGCTGCTTAGCCGTGCGCTGTCGGCGTAGGCCGTCTCACCGTCGTAGAGCATGGTGTCGTCCACGCGCCAGATGGTATCCGTCAGCGCATAGGCGCCTTCGGTGAGCGTGTAGACTGCGTAGCGGTCGTACTCCGAGGCAACGGAGATGGTCTCGCCGTCCTCGTCCGTCTCAGTCGGCAGCGCGGCATCGGCGATCAGCGTGCCGTTTTCCAGCGCATACACCGTGCGGAAGTCAGCGCCTGCATCGAAAGCGGTCTCCACGGCGCTGCCGAGCTGGTTGGCCGCAGCGGCGTCATACCGGTAGTATGTTCCGTTTTCGAGGCAGTACCAGTACAGGCTTGCGCCGCTCTCGTCCACGAGCATCTGGAGCACATAGACAAGGCTGCTGCCCTCGCTGCCCGTCACGCTCTGACGGAACATGTTCACGCCGTCAAAGCCGGTAGGAAGGCCGGTGTACTCAACGTCTGCATCGCCCACCCGGTGATAGTACCGGGACACGCCGGGCGTAAGTGCGTTGCCGATGCTTGCGACACTGGTGATGACGGGGTCGGTCCCGGTCGTCGTGACGGTGGCGGGATAGTACGTTCCGCCGATGTCCGCCAGATAGTGCGTCGTGCTGCCGTCGGTGTAGGAATACACGGTGCTGCCGTTGTAGGACAGGGGGATGCTGTCATACTGCGTCTCCGAGCCGTCCTCCTGAAGCTCCGTATAGGTGGCGTTGCCCAGATACGGCGTGGCAAGCGTACCGTCGCCGCTGCCGGTGAGCGTCTCACTGACGGTCATATTGAGCGTCGTGGTGGTGCTGGTGCCCTTGAGCTCAAGCGTGACAGGCGAGGTGTAGTAGTACTCCAGGTCGCCCGCCTTGGTGATCGCCGCCACGAGGCAGCGCAGACGGCTGCCGCCGAGCGTCTCGGCGATCTGCGTGAGCGTCAGCGTGGCCGAGGTATCGCCGCTGTGTCTGGCATAATAGCTGCCCTCACCCGGAGTGGAATCGATCGCATCGTCGAGCGAAAGCCAGGCTGCATCCGGCGTGGGGAGCAGGATCTGCCAATTGTAGGTGATGGCATTGAAGGAGTTGGTGCCCTTTGCCTCCACCGTCAGCGTGGTGGCGATGTCGGAGTTGGGGATGCTTCTGATCGTATTGCCGCTCAGCTCGGGGAAGCTGTGGAGCGTAAACGAGAGGTTATTTTCGCCCTTGAGCGTGCGCACGGTGATCGGTGCGCTGTACACCGACTCGAGCGCTTTGCCCGCCTCGTCGTAGCCCACGCCGGTGATCACATAGGTGTAGAGCTCGTTGGACTCAAGACCGCTGAGCGTCACGCTGCGTGCGTCACCGTCGACCGCCGCCACCAGAACATACTGGTCGTAGCTGGTCTCGTGCACGCGGTAAATGCGATACTGATCAGCAGGGCGGAAGCCCGCCTCCCAGCGCAGGGTCACGCTGTCGGTTCCGGCGGTTTCAAGCGTGATGTTGTCGGCAGGGGAGGGCGGCGCGACCACATCGTTGACCAGATAGCCGATCACCGGCACGGTGCTGCCGTTGATCGTGCAGTCCCATGCGGCAAACTGCCACTGGAAGTCGTAGGTCTTGCCCTCCACGCTCGTGCCGTTCACCGAGGCGCTCTTGGTCACGGCGCTGCCGTTGAGAGAGCTTTCGGTGCGGGTGTAGTTGAACGCATGGCTGGCACCGGCTCTGAGGCCGCCGGCCATGGCGAACATGCTGATCGTGACGTCAAGGTTGTGTTCGAAGGTCTTTTCCGTCTCTTCCTCGACCTCAAGCCCCTGCGTGATGGTGCCCTCGCTGTACTGATTCCACTCATTGGAGGAGACAAAGTTCGAGATGTTGTTCATCACGCTCTTGCTCTTGCGGTAGCTGGAGGGGTTGCCGGGTGTGGCAAGGTTTGCATTGCTCCCGTCGATGGGTTCGAGGTTGTAGATGACTGCCGCCTCGTTGTAATCCTCCACGGAGATCATGGAGGTGGCCGGCACGCCGGTCTTTTGTACGACCAGCTCCTTGCCGTTGATGTCCTCATAGGTGTAGAGCACCACCGGGCAGCGGTATACCACCACCATGTTCTTATCGGTGTTGTTTGCAAACTCCTTGAAGAACGTGGTCGTGGTGGATTTGGCCGTCTCCCAGCTGAAGGCACGGTCGACAGCAATCTCAAAGCCGCCGCCGTTTCCGATAAATTCAGCCTCGTAGCCGATGGTGATACCCTGAGTGTAGCCGTAGGCGTTGCTGACGCCGCTGCCGGCGGACTCGGCGTTGCCGTAAACCGTCGCGCTGTCACCCACGTCACCCTCGCCGACCTCAACGAAGTAGGGAGAGGATTCCAGAATGGCCATCACGTTCGGCTCGCTGTACGTCCGCTCGACGTTGACAAGCTTGGCAATAACGCTGTCGTTGTCCGTGTCGAGCGCGTTGAGCGAGATGTAGAACGCGCCCTTGTGTTCGGTGAGGTACTTCTGGGATACCTTACCGTCCACTGCTTCGTTCTCGGCGTCCCAGAAGTAACAGTAAACGTGCGAGTAGCTGTTATTCTTGCCGCTTTGCTTCATGGTGGTGACAAAGATCAGCTGCTCGTAGCCGTCCTCGTTGGCGTCGAAGGTGCCCGCCGCGACGGAGATCACGGTGGTGTTCTTCAGCGCATGGCTAAGAGAGCTGCTGTCGGTGGCCCAGTCGTCCTTGCCGTCGAAGTTGCCGTGCTGGTACTCCGATTCAAGGCCGTCGGTGCTCACGGAGTACACCGTACCGGAGATGAAAACATACTCCGCCTCGGCAAGTCCGCGCGCTGCGAACGCCTGCACCTGAACAAGACTGTTGACATCCTCGCTTTCAAAGAAGCCGCCTCTTGTCCAGCTGTTGGTCTCCACGCGTGCGTTAAACGCCTGCTGATAGGTGCAGATCGCGTTCACGGCCGTCACGGTTCTTCCGTCCTTTGTGACGGTGAACTTGTTGCTCTTGTCAACAGCGGCATCAAGCTTCACCTCAACGCACACAGCACCAAGATCGTCCCTGCCGTTGACATTGATGTGCTGCTGCTTCTTGTCCTCATTATCGATGAAGCCGGCGGAGAGGATCTCGGGGTAGTCCACATCGGTGGAGGTGCTGACAAGCATGTTGCCCACGGTGGAGCCTGCCCACACGATGCGTCTGCCTTCCACCAGCATCTCGCCGCCGCTACTGTAGCTCAGGTTCCAGTTGCCGTCGCCGGTCGCGGGAATGCCCGTCGTGGCCTTCGCGGAGAGCTTATCGTAGATAAACAGCTGCGAACCGAGCTGCGTGTCCTTGGAGGTGACGTCGTTCATGCCGGCGGTGACGATCAGCTCGTCAAAGCCGTCTCTGTCGATGTCCTCGGCGATCAGGTCGACCATAGGCTGGTTTTGCAGCTTGTCGATCTTGTTGATGCCGGTGTTCCCCAGCAGATGGAGCACGTTGCTGGAGATGATCGACTTCTCCTCAAAGCTGTAGCGGTCGAACTCGTACTCCGCGATGAACGGCCGGGTGGGAGCATAGCTCTCGCCGCCCGTGCGGGGGATGTAGACGATGATCGAGTCCTTGCCGTCCCCGTCAAAGTCGCCCGCGACCACCGAGAATGCACCGTTGAGCTGGTGCGTGTCCAGGCCGTTGAGCTGAGAGACGTTGTCGAAGTACCGCGCCGTGTTGTACATAAGGTTGTTGCTGCTGTCGGTGACAAACAGCCGCAGCTCTCTGCCATCGTAGATCAGCGTGGCGACGTACTCCTTCTTGCCCGTGCCGTAAAGGTCCATGGCGGCAGTCTGCACCGCCTTGTAACCCGTGCTCCACGAGCTCATGCCGCTTTGCGAGAAGTTTGCAACGTTGTCGCGGATGTCCTCTGCGGTCTCGCCATTGTTGTTCCAGTCGTAGAGCTGAGTCTTGCGGGTGTTGCCGTCGTAGCCCATGGACACAAACAGCTCGTTCCGCTCGGAGATGGTCGTCCACGTGCCGTAACCCGTGCCAAAGGGTGCCTCAGCCTCAGCGTTCTGCCGCTGTGCCTCCGTCCACTCCTGCATGCTGATGCCGAGTGAATCCTTTGTCAGCTCCTCGGCATGCGCCGACAGGGTGGGCAGAGCTGCCGCCGGGATCAGCGTCAGCACCATGCACAGTGCCAGCAGGCTGCTGAGAATTCTTTTCTTCATAGCGTAGCCTCACTTTCCTTGCTTTTTTCACGCCCCCATGAAAAAGAAGAATGAAGGGGGGGAGCTGCACCGACTCTTGTCCGATGCACAGGAGCGTTCCCCCAGTTGCACTAATGCCCTGCGTTACGCTGTTGCGGCCTCGCGAAAAGAGCTGATGTCAAAGTGCGTCTCGAGCGCCATGAACAGCCGCTGCATTATCTCACCTGTGATCTGCTCAAGATCGAGACCACGCACGAAGGCAAGCACCTTTGCGATCTCCTCCTCGCTCACGCGATAAACGCGCAGCGAAGCGTCGAGAAAGCGCTCGATCTTGCGCCGAAGCGGGAAGTGTATGTCGCACGGACGCGACATGTACCCCCGCATCAGCCCGGCAGAGCCGATCTCAAGCTCGTAAAAGTCACTTGTCTCGCAGCCGGGGAAGCGGTCGCCGAAAATGCGCTCGAGCTCGCCGGCCGTGCGCAGGTGGATGTACTCCATCGTCTCAGGGATGGAATACGCCTCGATGTACAGCTCGCGCAGGTTTTCGCTGTGCTCGGTCAGCGCCAGCTGGATCGCCGTTTCCACCGCGTAGGTGTAGATGGGCGGGAGCTCGCTGTCCACCGCACGCTGCGCCGCGCTGAACTGTCCGGAGAACATCGCCTGCGTCAGCTCGGTGATGATACCCTCCTTACTGCGGAAAAAGTTCTGCACACTGCTCACCGAAACGTCAGCCTTTTCGGCGATCTGGCGAATGGTCGTGTTGCGGTAGCCCTGCGTGAGCAGCAGCTGCGCGCTGACGGCAAGTACATGGTTTTTCGTGGGTAAGCTGGTTTTCCGCGTTGCCAATTCGGTTCACCTCCTTTCACTTGATACCTGTATCAAGTTTATCATATTCCCTGTGTAATGGCAAGTAAAATCTTCCCATTGCTATGGGAGAAATAATAGAAAAAGTGCCTTAGGGCCGCCTGGCATAAGAAGGCGCTTTTCGGCAGATTTACAACGGATGCGCGGCAAAGGCGATGAGCTGATAGCCCTCGTCGGCGCGGAAGGTTCCCAGTCAATATCGCTGACGCAGGCGTACCACGCATCGTACTCCGGCACATACAGCGCCTCCCCGCAGACGCGCAGGTCGGCTGCGTAGAAGCGTGGGCTTGTCAACTCTCAGGCATATTCCGCCGGACAGGCTCATACAGTGGAGCATCAGACAAAGGAGGGGCGGCCATGGAGACGAATGCGGCGCTGCGGCGCTACGAACAGGCATGCGAGCTGCTGCCGCCGCGACTGCGGCGCGTGGCGCTTGCGCTGGAGGATCACAGAAAGGAGCGTGCGGAGGAGCTGCGTCTGCGCCCCGGTCAGGCGCTGCGCGTGCTTCTGCCGGAGGGCGAGTGGGAGGTCTCGGCGCTGCGCGAAGCGGTGGTTACGACGGATGATCTGGAGCGGCTGGTGGACAACGCGGTGGAGTTTTCGCGCTACGCTGCGGCGGAGACACTGCGCGCGGGCTTTTTGCCGGTGAAGGGCGGGTTTCGTGTGGGACTGTGCGGCACGGCGGTGCTGCGCGGGGGTGAGGTGAGCGGGATGAAGGAGCTCTCCTCGGCCAACATCCGCATCGTGCGCGAGCATCCGGGCATTGCTGCGTCGCTCCTTGACGAGTTGACGTGCGGAGGCTTCCAAAGCACGCTGCTGCTCTCGCCGCCGGGCGGCGGAAAGACCACACTGCTGCGGGAGCTGATCCGCTGCCTCTCACAGGGGAGCGAGACGTATGCCGCGCTGCGCGTGAGTGTGATCGACGAGCGCGGAGAGCTGGCTGTGTGCAGCGGCGGCGTGCCGCAGATGGATGTGGGCGGACATACGGACGTGCTCTCCCTCTGCCCAAAGGCACAGGGCATCGGGATGGTACTGCGCACGATGGCACCGCAGGTCATCGCGGTGGACGAGATCACCGCCGCGGAGGATATTGCCGCGATGGCCGCCGCGGCCAACTGCGGTGCGGCGCTGCTTGCCACCATGCACGCTTCCGACTGCACCGAGCTGCGGCACAAGCCGCTCTGGCCGGCGCTTGAACGGGCGGGCGTGTTCTCCCGCGCGGTGGTCATACGGCAGGAGGAAGGTGTGCGGCACTATGCCGTGGAGACGCTTTGAAGGCGGCGGGCACGCTGAGCGTGCTTTTCGCTGCATTTGCGCTGCGCGCGGCACTTCTGCGCACCGGGCGGGACGAGCTGCGGCTTTTGCGCGCGCTTGCGTTCTCGCTTACCGTGCTTGCGCAGCAGATTTCCGCCACGCTCACGCCGCTGCCGAAACTTCTGCGGCGCGGAGACTGGCCGCAGGCCGCGCAGCCCTTTTTCCTCGGCGTGTTGGAGGGGCTGGACAGCGGGCACTCGCTCGAGCAGAGCTGGCAGGTCGCGGCGCAGACCATTCCCCTTGCCGAGCCGGAACGTGCGCTGCTTGCCGCCCCGGCGGCGGTGCTGCGCGGGAACGAGGAGCAGCTGCTGCGCGCCCTGCGTGCGGCGGCACAGGCGCTCGGTACGGCTGCGCAGGAAAAGGCGGCGCACCGCGCTGCACGCGAGCGGCTGATCACAACCGTATGCATGAGCGGAACGCTGATGCTGCTGACGCTCGTACTGTAATGGAAAATCACTTTACATAGGAGGCGTGACAATGGATATTGACCTCGTGTTCCGTATCGCGGCGGTGGGCATCGTCACGGCGGTGCTCAACCAGCTGCTCGTGCGCTCCGACCGCGCGGATCAGGCGATGATGGTCAGCCTTGCCGCGCTGGTGACGGTGATGATGCTGCTCGTGCGGGAGATCAGCTCGCTTTTCGAGCTGATCAAAACGCTTTTCGGGTTTTAACGATGGAGACGTTGCTGCTTGGGGCGGCGCTGTGTCTTGCGGCCGCTTCCACGGCGGCGCTGCTGCGGCGCAGCAATGCGGAGCTGGCACTTTTGCTGTGCGTGGGCGCGGCGGCAGTGGTGTGGCTTTCACTGCGCGACGTGTTCGGTGAGCTGTGGGCGCTGCTGGAGTATCTTGTGGAGCTGAGCGGACTTGCTTCCGAGAGCTTTGCCGCGCTTTTCAAGGCTGCCGTCATTGCGCTGACGGCGCGTGTGGGCGGAGCCTTCTGCCGGGATGCAAATGCCGCAGGGCTCGCCGCGGCGCTGGATGCAGCGGGGGCGGTGTGCGCGCTTTCCGCTGCGGCGCCGCTGCTGCGAAAGGTGCTGACCTTGCTGGAGGAATGGTTGTGAGAAAGCTGATTTTGTGCATTCTGCTTGCTGCGGCGCTGTGCGTGACGTGTCGGGCCGCCGAGCTGCCCGAGGTGGTGAAAGACAACCTGCCCGACGGCACGGAAGAGGCGGTGGCGGCAGGACTTTTGCCCGATGCGCTGCGCGCGCTGTGGAACGACACATGCGCGGCGCTCAAGGAAGCGCTGCGGCGCAGTGCCCGCTGCGCGGTGCGTCTTTCGCTCACGCTGCTGCTGTG
>CAYPLM010000010.1:0-22487 GCA_964411575.1 uncultured Oscillibacter sp.
GGTGAACTTCCTTCGCCGTCTCGGGGGCGAAGTAGCCCTTCATGTCGTACTTGTTGTAGCCGCTGTAGTCAGAGAGCACGCGGCCTTCCAGCGCGTAGCTGCGGATGAAGCGCTTGCCGTCCACGCTGGTCCAGTTTTCGGTGTCCCAGGTGAGGTAGCCGTCCTCATCGGTCTTTTTCTCCGCAAAGATCAGGTCAACCTGACGGTTGCCGTGGGCGACCAACTCGACCAGCTCCTCGGTGGTAAGGTCCTTTTCGCACTTCTGGATGAGATCCATCACTTTCATCGTGTGTCCCTCCTTAGCCCACATAGCCCGCAGCCTTCAACAGCTCAACGGCCTTTTCGTGGTTGGCATCGCTCATCATCACCAGCGGACCGGTGCAGCCCATGCCGGACTCGGCGTAAATGCCATTCTTCCAGAGAACCTTCACCGCGTCCTCAAGATCCATTACCTCAATACCGGTAATGGCGGCGGTGCAGGGCTCGGCAGGAGGAGCCTTGACCTCCTCGGTCTGCGCGGCAGCGCCCTTGGCGGCGGCGCGGCGCGCTTCGAGGATCTTGTCCAACCCGGCCTTTTCGGCCTTGGCAAACTCTTCCTTCGCCACCTCAAACACCTTGCCGCGCACCAGCTCAGCCGCGTACTCAAGCGCGTTGGCGATCAGCGGCGCGCCGCTTGCGCGGGAGATGATGAGGATCAGCTTTTCATAGCCTTTGCCGATACCGGGGCCGTAGCCGTAACCGGTGGCCTCAAAGCTGCCGCCGGTGGTGTAGGCGGAGAGCATCTTGATCATCACGTTGCCGGTGAGGCTGTCCATGACCATCACGTCGGGGCTGCCCTGCAGCACGTCGTTGCCGCGCATCACTGCGCCGCCGTCAGCGCGGGCAGAGGTCGCCCAGGTGAACTCATAGCCGCCCTTTTTCAGCTCGTTGAGCGCCATTTCTGTCTGGCGCGCGCCGTCGACGTTAAGGATGCCCACCGTGGGATCCTTCACGCCGCAGGCCTTAGCGGTGATGATGCCGTACACGGCGTTTTTGATCATGCCCTCAATGCGGTCGGCGCTGGAGGTGCCGGTAGTGTTGGCCACGAACATCTGCTTGCCGCGCGCGGGGGTGACGACGCGGCCCACGGTGGACACGCCGATGGGGAACGGGAAGTGCATGGTCACAGCGCCGTCGACCTCGCCGTTTTCCACCATTTGCTCCATCTTCTTGTGGCCTTCGTCCTCGTTTTCCACCTTCACGGTGGTCACGCCCTCATGCTCGAGCGTGCCGATATAATACACGTCCACGCCGCGCTTGCTGGCCATCACGGCAGCGGCCATGGCGTTTTCCTCGCCGTGCTCACTGCCCATGCCGGTCAGGGCGATCCGGGGGCGCTTGCCGAACGAGCCGGTCTCCAGCCCCTCGGCCATCTCCAGAAACGTCCGGGCGATGGTTTTTTCCAAATTGCTCATCTTTCGCACCTCTTATTCGGCCTTGGCCAGCAGGGTCTCTGCGAACTCGCGCATTGCCTTGGCGATCATGCCCTTGACCTCTTCCTCGCCGATCCCGGCGGCGCTCTGCTCCTGCGCGCCCTCGTTGCTGCGGATGAGGAAGCTGACACCGTCGAAGAGGTTGGTCATGCGGCCGAGGAACAGCGAGCCCTTGCCGATGATCATGGCGCGCTTGATCTTACCGGCGAGCATGTCCTCGCGGGCGAAGCCGATATAGGGCACGCCGGAGGGGATGTGGCCCTGCGTGGGAGCCCAGCCGGTGAGGCCGTGCTCGGTGATGAAGCTGTTGAGCGCCGTGCGCTCGATGTCGCCGCGCTTGACGGCCAGAGCGCCGATCATCTTGTAGTTGGCCAGAGGCACATCGCCGGCGCCAGCGGGCTTGGTGATGTCGGGGTTCTGCATTTCGGGGGAGAACTTGTCGATATCGGTGACCTTCAGACCCGCACGATCCAGAGGATCGGTGACCAGCGAGCCAATAACAGCCTGCGGTGCGGAGCCGGTGCCCACGGTGTGGCGGCCGAGCACGTCAAGGTCGATCTCGGGGTTGATGCCGTCGTTCTGGCTGATGATGACGCAGAAGCCGCCCAGGCAGTCCTCCATGATGGGCAGGCCCTTCTTCACATGATCCTTGCCGTTCATGCCGAGCTTGGCCGTGCAGCCGCCAGCGGTGACGGCCACGGTCTTATACGCGCCCGCCTGCACCAGAGCAGCCGCCTCCACCAGGGCGTGGGACGGGCCGGCGCAGAAGCCGCGTGCGTCGCTGCCGGTGGCGTTGACCAGACCCGCGATCTCAGCCGTGGCCTTGGCGAAGTTGCCGCCGCCGCGCTGGTTCATATCACCGCAGGCTTCCTCGCAGCAGTCCACCACATACTCCACCTCGGACTTGTCGATGCCCGCGTTCTTCACGCCGGCGAGCAGCGCCAGAACGGAGCTGGCCTTGGAGACGATGTTCTCGTGCATGACATGCGCGGAGAGGTTGGTGTCGATGTCGTGGGCGCGCTTGACGCAGCCGACGAGCTTGTCGTGGTCGTACAGGCCCTCGCTGTGCTCCTCGGCAACCAGGCGGGCGATCTCAGCGTTGTCCACGCCGTCCTTCACGCGCGCAACAATGGTCTCGTCGATCAGCTCGTTGGCGGCGAGCTGGGGCTTATACTGCGCAACAAAGTCCTTGTCAAGCAGCACCAGGTCGAACACGTCGCAGGCCTGCATGAGCAGCAGGAATTCCTCCTGCGGCATGATCTGGCCGAACTTGCCGTAGCGCGCATTCACATCGCAGGTCTTGTCGCACCAGGGCTGGGGAACAGCCGCCAGCTCATCGGGCGTCTTGTTGCCGATATAAACCTGGTTGGGCCAATAGGCGAGCACCTGCTCGTAGCTGCGCAGGTGAGAAGGCAGCTCCTTGAGATAGTCGCCGTCGGGATTGACGATGCGCTCGGTCGTCTGGGTGGTGCCGTTGTGGAGCACCATGTCGGGGGTGTGCACCAGAATGTAACCGGCGCCCTTGATCACGCTTTTCATAGTAATCGTCCTCTCGTTATCATAGTTTTCCCCTCGCGCGAGGGGGAGTGATTTGCCGCGAAGCAAAGCAAAATCAGCTTTCGCGCTCCTTCCCGGCCACAGAAAAACGAAGGGGGCGGCGGCACCGCCGCCGCCCGAACCAACGTCTTCACTCTGTGAGGTTAAGACCCAGGCGATTAGTACTTGCAGTACTGCTCGCGGATGGAGGTCATCTCGCCCTCGATATCATCGATGTCGAGAACCATTTCCATCATGCCGACCTGCTCGTCATAGACGGCCACAGAAAAACGAAGGGGGCGGCGGCACCGCCGCCGCCCGAACCAACGTCTTCACTCTGTGAGGTTAAGACCCAGGCGATTAGTACTTGCAGTACTGCTCGCGGATGGAGGTCATCTCGCCCTCGATATCATCGATGTCGAGAACCATTTCCATCATGCCGACCTGCTCGTCATAGACGGCGGGATCGAACTCTTCCTTGATCTCAGGCTCGCAGACGTGGTAAACCTTGAGTCCCAACGAGACTCCAGTCAACGGACCGGCGTAAGTCGGGTCACCATTGGTGACCGTCTCAGCAGCGAGACCGGAAGCTTCGCCCTCAGCGGCGCCCAGAAGAACAACAACGTTCTCGGGGCCATACTGCTCAGCGAATTCCTTGACGCGCTTCTGATTTTCCAGATCCATTGCACCAGCGGCCGTTCAGACGAAGCACTCCGTCGAGGAAAACACGACTTCGCCTCCGGCCGTCTTAGCGCATTCCTCGATCGCCTGACCGGGAACACCGTCGCGGTCACCGATGATGATGACCTTCTTGCCAGCTAAAATGCCCATCACATATCCTCCTTTTCCTCAAAATTATAGAAAGCCTTGCGGCTGACTACCGCGATTGGTCTTTTGCCGCACGCGCGGCAGGGGAAGCTTTGTCATTCTGAGCCAGTGTGCACACTGGCGTGGGAATCCGGATTCTCTGATGCAGAGATAGAGGAAGCACGGATTGCCACACCGGTGACTTTGGTCACTGGTTCGCAATGACAGCACACGCGTGGCGCGCTGTACTGCACATCGACCCGCAGATCAGATGTACTTTTTGATCATGTTCTCCACGTTCTCGGGAGTGGCGTCTTCCTTAACGCAGGAGTCGATCATCTCGCCGTTTTCATAGATGGCGATGACGGGCAGACCCAGCACCTTCTGGCTGATGGCCAGGCGGCGAGCCTTAGTGGTGTTGAGGGCGCAGAACTTGATCTTGTCGCCGTACACATCGGCAAAGCCGTGCACATGGGGCATCAGAGCAGCGCAGGGCACGCAGCCGTCGCCGTAGAAGTCAACGAGGATCTTACCGGGAGCCTGAAGCACTTCGGCCTCAAAAGTAGTCTTATCGAGTTCGAGCATGGTAATGTTCTCCTTTTCTGATGTTTACTTTAAGTCAGCGATATATTTTTCAGCCTGCATAGCGGCGATGGCGCCGTCAGCTGCGGCCGTAACGACCTGACGAAGGCTCTTGACGCGGATGTCGCCCGCGGCGTAAACGCCCTCGATGTTGGTGTGCATGTTGTCGTCGGTCTTGATATAGCCTCTGTCCATGTCAATCACGCCCTCGAAAAGGTCGCTCTTGGGCAGAAGGCCGATAAACCCAAACAGGCCAAACAGGCCGTCATCCTCGTCTGCCTCGATAGTGGTCAGCTCGCCGGTCTTGGTGTTCTTGACGATCATCTTGCAGAGGATATCGTCCTCGCCGTCCACCTCGTCGACCACGGTGTCCCACATGAAGTGCAGCTTCTCGTTCTTGAACGCCTTCTCCTGAATGGACTTGGCGGCGCGCAGCTCATCGCGGCGGTGGATGATGGTGACCTTGCGGGCGAACTTGGTCAGGTACATGGCCTCTTCCACGGCAGCGTCGCCGCCGCCGACCACATACACCTCAAGCCCCTCGAAGAACGCAGCGTCGCAGGTGGCGCAGAAGGAAATGCCCTTGCCGACGAACTTGCCCTCGTTCTTGCAGCCGATGGGGCGGGGGAACGCACCGGTGGCAATGATCACCGTCTTGGCCTCATACTCGCCCTTGACGCCGATGAGCTTTTTCACCGGGCCGGTGAGCTCAACTTCTTTGATCATATCGCTCGCGCGCTCCACACCGAAGTGCTTGCACTGCTCGGTCATGCGGGCGATGAGGCTCGGGCCGGAGTCGCCCTCGATCTGTCCGGGATAGTTTTCGATCTCATTGGTGATGGCGATCTGGCCGCCATCCTGCCCCTTTTCGATGATGAGGGTGCTCAGGCGGCTGCGACCGGCATAAAGACCGGCAGTCAGGCCTGCGGGGCCTGCACCCAGGACGATCACGTCATAAATCTTGCTCATGATACATACACTCCTTAAAAACAAGGGGACTCGACCCCCTGCCAAATTTTGACAGGCGACGGGGAGCGTGCTCCCCCTGCCTCGGTGGAGTTCTCCGCGCGGCGCGGCGTGCGCCGCGCGGAGGCTCTTGAATAATTACTGCTCGAACACGGTCTGATCCTCGACCTCGGTGCACAGAGCATCGAGAGCGCGGGAGACCAGCTTCTTGCGCAGCTCGTACTCTTCCTCAGGGGAGAGAGCCGGGTTGCCCAGGGGGTGAGGAATAGCGATCGTGGGGATAATGCGGTTCGCGCCGACCGTAAGGGAGATCGGGGTGACCGTGCACATATGAACGACGGGGATGCCCGCGCGCTCAATTTCTTTAACCATCGTTGCACCGCAACGCGTGCAGGTACCTCACGTACTCGTCATGATAACAGCGTTTACGTTGGCCTTGAGGAGCTTCTGCGCATACTCGGCAGCAAACTTCTTCGCGTTGGCCACGCTGGTACCATTGCCGACGGTGGTGTAGAAATAGTTGTGCAGCTTGCCGATTCTGCCCTCGCGCTCGAATTCGCGCATCACGTCCACAGGCAGAACGCGGTTGGGGTTGGCGTTGGCGTACACGGGGTCGTAGCCGCCGTGTGCGGTCTCATGAGTGGCCTCGGTGAGCACATCCACGCCGTCGAGGCAATACTCGCCGTAGTGGGAGGCAGAGGAGGACTCAATGTGGTCGGGGTTGCCCTTGGGGACGATACCGCCGGAGGTGCACAGCGCGATGGTCGCGTGGGACAGATCCTTGACAGCGGGGTTGGGGGCAACGCGGTCGAACGAAGGCATGGGATACTCGGTGGTGAAGGGCTTGTCAGCGAGCTTGTTGAGCAGCATCTTCACCGCGCGCTTGGAGCCGCGCTCCTTGTCAAAGAAGTTGACGCGGATGCCCTGGTTCATATAGCCATCCTCGATGGAGGCGCCGAGCTTTTCGCCCTTCATGACCTTCAGCGCGAGCTTGGCCATCACGGGGGCGGCCTTGCGCATGCCGGCGGCGGAGTTGGCAGTGGCGACGATGAGGACCTTATCCTTCAGGTCGGCGCCGGGGTTCTCCTCGTACATACCCGTCAGGGTCTTGATGCCCAGCTCGTCCTGCACGGCCTTGCAGATGGTGGCGCAGGCGTAGCCATAACGGCCGGCGTTGAACGCGGGGCCGGCGATGAACAGATCAGGCTGAGCCTCCTTGACCCACGCGAGGATCTGCTCCTTGGCATCCTTCTCGTGCTCGGCGAAATAAGAGTCGCCGCAGATGATGGTCTCGGTGATCTCGGCCTCGCCCTTCCAGGCGGTGTTGAAGGCCATACCGGGGCCGACAAATCCCTCACGCTTCTCGGGAGGAACGTGAGCCATTTCCTCGCCGCCGATCTGGGCAAAGAACTGGTTGATATAATGGACAACTTTGTAACTCATTTTATCTGTATCCTCCTTTCCTTTAGCGTGCGCTCATCTTGTTGAAGCCCATTTCGTTGGTCGCGCCGGTGAGCACCTGGATCTCAGCCTCGATGCTGCCGTCGGGACGCAGGGAGCCCGCATGGCCGCCGGCGATCTTGTCGACATAGTCGAGCGTGCCGATGACCTTGTCCATCGGAGGCAGGATGATCACTTCGTTGGCATTGCCGCCGGTGACAACGGCGTCGGCCAGAGGATCCGCATCCGCCAGGGACTGGGACTTACCATCCTGACCGGCATACTCGTCGGTGATGATGGTGGTCTTCACGCCGACCTGTTCGATCTTCTTGGTGTTCATGATCAGGTCGGTGTCGGGGTTGCCAAAGCCTTCCTGCGAGACGATCACGCCGTCGAGGTCGAGCAGGCGGCAGAGCTTGGCCGACCAGTCGGAAGAGCGCATCTTGTCAGCGAGGTAGACATTCTCGTTGGTGATGATGTTGCACACATAGTTGAGCGTCTTGCCGTGCTGCTCGAACAGGTCTGCCACCACGGGGTTATTCTGGTGGTGATAGGTGGTGTTCTTGTCGCAGGCGGACACGCAGTTGCCGCTGATGATCGCGCCGTCCATCGTCTCGGTGGGGTAGATGATGGTGCTGAGGGTGCGCTTGGCATCGACGCCGTAGACGTAGGTGTCGTGCAGCAGGCCCTGAGACTGGAGCATGTGGACATAGCCCACGCGCGGCAGGTTGGGGAACTTCTCGAGACCTTCCTTGATGCCGTAGGTCTCAAACTCCTTGGTGGAGTCGGGCGTCACATTGCGGCCGAGCTCGCCAACAAACGTGGCGGCGCGCAGACCGGCAATGCGCACGGCGTGCTCGTACTCGTGCTGGTGCACGCCCTCGACGGGGGTGCAGACCATCACCAGGTTGAGCAGCTGGGAAAACGGGGTGTAGTCGGCGCCGGGGCCGGACATGTCGATGATGCCCTCCTGGAAGCCGACGATCTTACCGGCGGTGACAATGGCCATGCCGCGCAGAACGTGGGTCTTGCCGCTGCCGACGGTGTCGACCTTGGCGATGACGCCGGGGAACTCGCCGCCAGGGCCTTCGACCTTCACGCGCGGCTCGATGACGTCCTTGACGGGGGTGATGCGGACGCTCTCGCCGGGTTTTGCGATGTCAAGGTGCGCTTCCTTCACGCAGGCCTTGACGTCGTCGTCCTGGAACACGTGCGCCAGCACTTCGTCAGCGTTGACGTACAGCGTGCCATCGACGACCTTGCATTCGTTTGCAAACTGGATGTCTTTGATCTCAATAAAACCAAGCTCCAATTTCAAAGCGAACACCTCCTCCTTCTACTTCTAAATTTTGCGGGAATCATTTACTAAACCAGCCGCAGCGTCCACATCGAGCGCGCCGCAAAGCAGGGTATAGTCGATCAGCTGGAAGTCCTCGCGCATCTCGTCGGTGATCACGCGTTTGCGCGGGGTGAACTTATCAAAGGTGATGAGACTGTTGCTGATCATCTCCAGCTGCGCCATATCGGCCGGGTAGAGCGCCTTGGACACCACCACGCTGCGGTAGGGCGTCTCGTTGGGCTTGACGCTGCCGGAGATGGGGTGCGTGTAGAGCTTGTGCCCGGCGTACACCAGGTCGCGCACGCGCACGAGCACGTCGCGGTAGCCGTCCTGCTCGCAGAGCATCACGTCATAGTATGCCCCAAGACAGCGCTTGACAAGCGGATTATTGGTGATGATCTGATAGTCGTAGCTGCGTTTCATGCTGTTCCTTCCATGCTCTTCCGGATGCCGCGCGGATACCGCAAAAGAAAAACAGGGGTGCAGCCAACCGCGAAAGCCCTCTGCCATTCCCTGTTGTGCGGCCTGAGAGCGTTCGGTTTTCAGCTTTTCTGCTCCTTCGGTATCCTTGCTTCCAGAGTGTTGTCCGGAGCGCGGTCCTTTTGCCTGAGAGCTTCACGCCGCATGCGGCCATGCAGCGCTTGTCCCCTTCGGCTCTGCAAAGCGCAGATCTCCCGCGTCCATCATCCACGATATTTGCTTTTCCGATAGATGTCTGCCTCGGCATCCACGCTAATTAAACTCGTTTTTCCCGCAAAATGCAAGCAAATTCTGTTTTTGCCCCCTGATTCCTTTGTCGATTTTGCCAAGCACTTTTCTGCCGCATTTTCCCGCGATTTTCCGAGAATTGCGCGCTTTTTTCAACGCATCCGTCCCGACCTATCCGTTTCTTTTTCCGTTTTATCGGCTCCCTTTTGTGAAAAGCGTAAAGACCGCGCCGCAATTTTCTCCCTTTTGCACAAACGGCTTATCAGCCCATGTAATCGATTAAAAAGAAAAGAAGCGGCAAAGGCCGCTTCTCTCTTCTCTGGCGGGAATGTGTGGGAATCGAACCCACCTGGGAGGCTACTAACCCCCCTCGACCGGTTTTGAAGACCGGGGGGCACACCAGCACCCATCCACCCCCATATGGAGCGGGATAATCATAACACAGCCTGATAAAATATGCAAGCCCCGTTTTTTATCTTTTTTCGCGCCGCAGCGCAAACCGCTCCCTGTTCCTGCCGTGCAGGGTCTTAAAGTGCCGCGAAGTTCTGCCCCGGATAGCGCAGGTCGCCATCCTTGCGGGTGATGCGGTTTCTGTCATAATACTCCAGGATCGCCAGCGCATACTTGCGCGAGGTGCCCAGTGCGTCGCGCAGCTCGGCAAGCGTGACCGTCTCGTGCGCAGCGAAATGCTCCCTGAGCACCGCGCAGGCGCGCAGATAGGTGTCGCGGTGCCAGTAAAGTCCCGGCGAGAGCAGGATCAGCTCGCCGCCGGTGGCGGCGCTTTCCATCACCTGTCTGGCCTCAGCCAGCTCCTTCGCGTCGAACTGGCTGAGCGCCTCATCCGCCGTGGGCGTCTCGATGCCCGCCTTGCGGTATGTGGCCAGCAGCTTCTCGTGGAGCGCCGTCTGCCGCTTGGTGTAGTGTACCTCAAAATCAGCCAGCGCGTACCGGTCTGCCACAGCCTTCGCCCGCCCCTCGCGGCAAAGCGCGGCAAGCACGGCGTCGGCTACCGTCTGTTCAGTGGCGCGGAAAAGCTTCTGCCGCAGCTCCGCCGCGCGCATGCCCGCGTGCAGCGGATTTTTCGCATGATAGTCAGCAAGGATCGTCCGGCAGGTCTCCCACACGCTGTCAAACACGCCTGCCGCCAGCCAGCGCCCGGCAAGCGGCTCGAGGATGCGCCCCGCGGCGGCAAGATCCTCCAGCTCCGGCACCAGCTGCTCGCGCTCCATACCCAGCTTCGCCGCCAGCTTCTCCGTCGTGGGCAGGGCGTAGCCGAACTCGCCGAGCACCTGCACCACCCGCTCCGCGCCCGAGCCGCTCTCGCGGATCTCCAGCGCGCGCAGCACGGCGCTGTCATTTCGCTTGTGGCGCACGGGCGCGTCGTCGAGGATCACGCCGCCGCCGATGGTCTCCAGTGGGGAATAAAAACGCACGACAAAGCGGTCTCCGTTTTTCGTGGCGATGGATTCGGTCAGGCGCAGCTGGGCATAGCAGCTCTCGCCGGGGTGCAGCGCGTCGCGGTCAAGCAGCACCACCTTCGCCAGCAGCACGCTTGCCCCATGGTACAGGTGCACCTGCGAGGCGTTGAGGATGGTGCGCTCCGAGCCGTTGAGGCAGTGCAGACGCACGTCCAGCATCAGCGAGGTGCGCACACTGCCGGGCTTGACCACCGCGTCACCGCGTTGGATATCGGTTTTCTTCAGTCCCGCCAGATTCACTGCCACGCGCTGCCCGGCGAAGGCCATCTCCACGTCCTTGCCGTGCACCTGCAAATTACGGATGCGCGTGGCCGTGCCGGAGGGCGCGAGCATCGCCGCGTCGCCCTCGCGCATGGCTCCCTCGATGAGCGTGCCGGTGACCACAGTGCCAAAGCCGTCCACGGAGAACACACGATCGATGGGCAGACGGAACGCCACGCGCGCGCTCTTCTCCTCCGCGCGAGCCACCAGTGCATGCAGCGCCTCGCGCAGGGCAGGAATTCCCTCGCCGGTGTAGGCCGAGACGCAGAAAACGGGCTTATTTTCAAGGAAGGTGCCCTTCACGCGCTCGGCGACCTCCTCCTGCATCATCTCCAGCCACTCAGGCTCGACCATATCCGTCTTGGTGATGACCACAAGGCCGTCGCGGATGCCAAGCAGCGTCAGGATGTTCAGATGCTCGATGGTCTGGGGCATGAAGCCCTCGTCCGCCGCCACCACCAGCATCGCAAGGTCGATGCCGCCGGCACCGGCGAGCATATTTTTGATGAATTTTTCATGGCCGGGCACGTCCACGATGCCCGCCTGCGTGCCATCGGGCCAGTCGAGGTGGGCAAAGCCCAGCTCGATGGTGATGCCGCGCTTTTTCTCCTCCACCAGCCGGTCGGTGTCGATGCCGGTGAGGGTCTTGATCAGCAGGGTCTTTCCGTGATCCACATGCCCCGCCGTACCGATGATCACATGCTTCATACCGCCGCCTCCTCCAGCGCCTCGATCACCAGCGCGTGCTCATCGCGGCGCAGCGTGCGCAGGTCGAGCAGCACCCGTTCATGCGCAATGCGCACGATGATCGGCACATCGCGCAGCCGCAGCCGCTGCTCCAGCGTGTCCACGCTGCACGCGCGCGGCTTTACTGCCACGGCAAACGTAGGCAAAAGCTGCGCCGGCACGCTTCCGCCGCCCACCTGATCCTGCGCGGCGATCACCTCCGCGTCCACGCCGCGCTCGCACAGGCGCGCGCACAGCTCGTCGGCGCGCACGCGCAGTTCCTCAGGCGAGCGTGAGAGCATGCGCAGCGTCGGGATCTCCTCCGCCGCTGTTCCCTCCGCGTAGGCGCGCAGCGTGGCCTCCAGCGCAGCAAGCGTCAGCTTGTCCACGCGCATGGCGCGCGTGAGCGGATGGCGCTTAAGCGTGGCGATATACTCTTTTTTGCCCAGAATAACGCCCGCCTGCGGACCGCCGAGCAGCTTGTCGCCGGAAAACGATACCACGTCCACCCCCGCGCGCAGGGAATCCTGCACCGTCGGCTCGCCCCGGATACCAAACTGTTCCAGATCGACCAGGCAGCCGCTGCCCAGATCCTCGATCACCGGCAGCCCCCGGCTGTGCGCCAGCGCCACCATGTCGGCGCGGCTGACCTCCTCAGTGAAGCCGAGGATTCGGAAGTTGCTCGTATGCACCTTCATCAGCGCGCGGGTGGCGTCGTTGATGGCGCGCTCGTAGTCGGAAAGATGCGTCTTGTTGGTCGTGCCCACCTCGCGCAGCACCGCGCCGCAGGCTTCCATGATGTCGGGCACGCGGAACGAGCCGCCGATCTCCACCAGCTCGCCGCGCGAGGTGATCACCTCGCCCCCGGCCGTAAGCGCCGAGAGGATCAGCAGCACTGCCGCAGCGTTATTATTGACGACCATCGCGCTCTCCGCCCCGGTGATGCGGCACAAAAGCGGCTCGACATGGCTGTAGCGCTCGCCGCGCGCCCCGGCGGCAAGGTCGTACTCCAACGTGGAGTAGCCCCCCGCCACGGCGGCCACAGCCTGCGCCGCGCGCTCGCTCAGGCAGGCGCGGCCGAGGTTGGTGTGCAGCGTCACGCCCGTCGCGTTCACCACGCCGCGCAGTGACGGCAGCTGCGCACGTCTCGCGCGCTCCGCCGCCCGCGCGCACAGCTCGTCCGCGCCGGGGATGGTCCGCACGCTGCCGCCGCGCACGCCCTCGCGCAGCGCGTCCAGCTCGGCGCGCACCGCGTCGGTCACAGCCACGGCAGGAAGCCCGCAGGCGCGCAGCGCCGGGTGAGACAAAAGCTCGTCCACCTTGGGGATGGAGCGAAAGAGGTTGTTCTCCATGAAAACGATCTCCTTATGATTTATATAGTATCTTCTGCATCCGTGATTTCATTTATCATAAACTCTTTCGCTCAAAAAGGCAACCCTTGCAAAGCAATTTCTTTTCCGCACAGTGTTCATTTGTCAATGATGTGAGACTGCGAAACCCCTTCTTGCAATGCCCGCCGCGCCGTGCTATAATGGACGAAATACAATTGCAAAAGGAGACCTGATGATGAACTACACCGATCTGACCCCCGCGCAGCGTAAGGCCGAGTATGACGCGGTGCGCGCCGCCTTCGAGGGCTGGAAGGCTCGGGGGCTCAAGCTCAACATGGCGCGCGGCAAGCCCGGCAAGGCGCAGCTTGACCTCTCCTCTGACATCCTCACCATCCTCGACGACCCCACCGACCTCATCGACGGCGGCGTGGACGCCCGCAACTACGGCGAGCTGAGCGGTGTGCCCAGTGCCAGGGCGCTGTTCGCCGACATCCTCGGCTGCAAGCCCTCACAGGTGTTCGTCGGCGGCGCGGCAAGCCTGCAGCTGATGTACGACACCATCGCCAGAGCCTACACCCACGGTCTGCTGCACTCCCCGCGCCCCTGGTGCAAGGAGGAGAAGCTGCGCTGGCTGTGCCCCGCCCCCGGCTACGACCGCCACTTCAAGGTGACCGAGAGCTTCGGCTTTGAGATGCTCACCATCCCCATGACCGACGACGGCCCCGACATGGACATGGTGGAAGAGCTCATCAAGGACCCGACGGTCAAGGGCATGTGGAACGTACCCAAGTACTCCAACCCCGACGGCATCATCTACTCGGATGAGACCATCCGCCGCATCGCTGCGATGAAGCCCGCCGCGCCCGACTTCCTGCTCATGTGGGACAACGCGTACTGCATCCACGAGTTCGACGGTGACTTTGTCCCCTTCGACGACATTCTCGCGCTGTGCGCGCAGTACGGCAACGCCGACATGGTGTTTGAATTCGCCTCCACGTCCAAGATCACGCTGCCCGGCGCGGGCGTGGCGTGCTTCGCGTGCAGCGAGGACAACATGAAGTATATGGAAAAGCTCATCGGCGTGCAGATCATCAGCTACGACAAGATGAACCAGCTTCGCCACGCGCGCTTCCTCAAGGATCGCGCCCACACGCTCGAGCTGATGCGCCGACACGCGGCCATCCTCAAGCCCAAGTTCGACATGGTGGTCGGCACGCTCGAGCGCGAGATCGCGCCGCTGGGCATCGCCTCGTGGCGTCGTCCCAAAGGCGGCTACTTCGTCTCGCTCAACACCGACCCCGGCCTTGCCAAGCGAACGCTTGCGCTGTGCAGGGAGGCCGGCGTGGTGATGACCGGTGCAGGCGCCACCTACCCCTACGGCGTCGACCCGCAGGACAGCAACATCCGCATCGCCCCGTCCCTGCCCCCGGTGGAGGAGCTGGCACAGGCGATGGAGGTGTTCTGCTGCTGCCTCAAGCTCGCCGCGCTCGAGCAGTACGAGGCATAAGCCCCACAAAGCAAAACAAACCGCTGCCGCATAAATCTTGCGGCAGCGGTTTACTGTCAAAAAACCGGCTTACGCCGCTTTTTTGAGAAGGCTTGCAGCCCGCCGCAGCGCACTCGCGCTTCACGCGAGCACGTTTGCGGGCTGAGAAGAGTTCTTTTCCGACGTACATGCCGCCGGAAAAAACGATTGAAACTTTTTCGCGTCTGCGGACGCGAAACTCTGCGAGGCTTTTTTGATAAGCTGAAAAACCGCTGCCGCATAAATCTTGCGGCAGCGGTTTTTTGATGCAGCTTTTTAGCCGGAAACGGCGTCCTTGAGCGCCTTGCCAGGCTTAAAGACGGGTGCCTTGGAAGCGGGGATAGTGATCGGCTCGTTGGTCTTGGGGTTGCGACCGACATGCTCGGCGCGGGGGCGCACCTCAAAGGTGCCAAAGCCGATGAGCTGAACCTTTTCGCCCTCGCCGAGCGCGGCGGTGATGGCATTGAGCGCAGCGCTGAGGACAGCCTCGGTGTCCTTCTTGGAAAGGCCGGTTTTTTCGGCGGCAACGGCGATGAGTTCATTCTTATTCATAGTATAGCCTCCTGAAGTTTTCTTGCCGGAAGTGCTCCGGCGGTATATGGACAAAAAGCGTGCGCTTTCGGTCGTACATGGCATGCGGGAGCCGGTAGAGCCACTTTAAAATTTACCATATTTCGCCCCCTATTGCAAGGGTTTTTCTACGAAAAGTGCAAAGAACATCAGCGGATGTGCAAAAGCGCAGCCAGCTTTTCGCCCTTGGGCAGGAGCGCGAGATCCTCCCGCGTGACAAAGTGCAGCGCGAGGATGAGTGCAAAGTAGATCACCACCGCCGCGCACACCGAACCGGCCACGCAGAAAAGCAGCATCATCCGGCTGCCCTCCGCCATCAGCAGCTTTTCAAGCAGCGCAAACACCGCCCGCGCGCTTACTGCCATGAGCAGCGAGGACAGCAGTGGCTTGAGGAAAAACGAAAGATAGCGGATGCGGCGCGGCTTCATCATGCGCGAAACGCACACAAGGTTCAAAACCGCCGCGATGACAAAGCACACCAGCGTGCCGCAGGGCGCGCCGTGGATGTTGACCTCGGGAATGGCGACCAGATTGTAGTTGAGCACCACCTTCACCACGCCGCCGAGCAGCATCGTGACGATGGGGATGTGTACCAGCCCGTGCGACTGCAAAATGGCGTTGGTGATGAGCATAAGGCAGACAAAGATGCTGGCAATGCCCAGGACGCCCAGAAGACTGCCGCCAAGCGCGCTGTCGTAATTGGGGTAGACGAGCTGCATGATCGGCTCGCTCAGCGCCCATAGGCCAAAGCCCATCGGGAAGGCCAGCAGCGCCGTCACGCGAAACGACGCGCTCACCAGCTTTGCCGCCTGCGCACGGTCGCGCCGCGCCAGCGCGCCCGACACCGTGGGAATCACGCTCGACGTGAGCGCCACCATCAGCGAGGCGGGGAGATTATAAAGATCCATGCAGGCGGCATAGTTGCCGTAGAGCTGACGCGTCTGGTTGAGCGTGTAGCCCAGCGCATCCTGAAGCTGCCCCTGCACGAGCGACGTGTCGATGAGCGTGATGATGGACACGGTGGAGGAGGAGAGCGTAATGGGGATGGCGATGCTCAGCAGGCGGCGCAGGATCGCGCCGCTTTCGTCGCTGCGCTCGCGCAGGTCGACCGCGGGACGATGGTGCAGGTAGTTTGCGGCCATGTACAGCACCGCCACGATGGTACCCACCGTCACGCCCGTGATCGCTCCCGCCGCAGCGATATAATCCGGTTGCCCCGCGCGCAGCAGCAGCACGGCCAGCGCAAGCCCCAAAAACAGCTTGCACAGCGCCTCGATGATCTGCGAGATGGCCGTAGGAGCCATGTTCATGCGCCCCTGCGCATAGCCGCGGAAGGCGGACAGGCACCCCACGCACACCACCGCCGGCGCAAGCGCCCGGATGCCGTAGGCCGCGCGGGGGTTGTTCAAAAGCCCGGCGAGATAGTCGTTGCCCCACCACATCAGAAGGAACGACACTGCGCCCAGCGTCAGAAATACGCACAGCGACACGCGGAACACCCGCTGCGCCTGCCGCGCCCGCCCCAGCGCATACGACTCAGACACCATTTTGCTCAGCGCCACGGGAAGCCCCGCGGTGGAGATGGTGAGAAACGTGGCATAGATGTTGTACGCATTGGAAAAGTCCGCGCTGCCCGCCTCGCCGAGGAGGTTTCGCAGCGGGATCTTGAACACCGCGCCGATGACCTTCACCGCCACGATGCCAAACGCGAGGATCGCCGCCCCGCCGAGAAAGCTCTGCTTCTTCTCCGTGGCCATGGTCACATCGCCTCAAGACAGCCCAGAAGGAAGCGCGAGAACACCGGCGCTGCCGCCGCTGCTGCGCGGTTGACGTCCTCGCCGGAGAGCGGCTCGGGCAGAACACCGGCTGCCATGTTGGTCAAAAGCGTCACGCCCAGAAGCTTCATGCCGCAGTGCCCCGCCACCACGGCCTCCGGTGCGGTGGACATGCCCACTGCGTCCGCGCCCAGCACGCGCGCCGCGCGCACCTCGGCGGGCGTTTCAAACTGCGGGCCGGGGAAATACATATAAACGCCCTCGCGCAGCATGATGCCCTGCTGCGCGGCAACGCGGCGGGCAGTTTCCTGCAGCGCCGGGGTGTAGAGCGCGGATACGTCGGGAAAGCGCGTGCCAAACTCCGGGATGTTGGGCCCCCACAGTGGGCCGAAGTCGAAGAGGCGGATCTGGTCGGTGATGAGCATCAGCTCGCCCGCGTTCCAGTCCGCGTTGACGCAGCCGGCAGCGTTGGTGACGACCACGCTCTGCGCGCCCAGCAGGCAGCACACGCGCACGGCGTAGCCCGCGTCGGCCATGGTGTAACCCTCGTAGCAGTGCATGCGCCCCTGCATCACCGCCACGCGTCTGCCGCGCAGCGTGCCGAACACAAAGCGGCCCTTGTGGTCGGGCGCAGTGGAGGGCTTGAAGTGCGGGATGTCGTGATAGTCGACGAACACGGGGCTTTCCACCTCGTCGCCCAGAAAGCCCAGTCCGCTGCCCAAAATCAGCAGCACCTCGGGCACAAAGCCGTTCAGGCGCGCGCGCAGAAAGTCGGCGCTTTCGCAGTAGTCAGCATAGGTGTAGCTCATGGTCAAACCTCCCTGTAAAAATCGGCGAACGCGGCCAGATTCTGCGCCCGCTTTTCCGCACGGTCGATGTACTCGCGCGGATATTTTGCGTTGAACACGCGGCGGATATCGCCCCCGCGCACCATCTTCGTCGAGCCGCCCGCGCCCAGCGACAGGATACCGTGCAGCTCCTCCATGATGTAGATGTTATAGAGGCACTCCGCTCCCGGACGGCACCAGCCCACGTTTTCAAAGCTGCCGGACATGTACTTCTGCCGGTAGAGATAGTACGGCGCAAAGCCCGCCGCGCGCAGCGTGGGGTTAGCATAGTCGAGCATGGCGGCCACCTCATCCGCGCCGGGGATATGGCTGCTTTCGAGCATGATGCGGCTGCCCTTTTTGAGCGACAGCGTGTGCACGGTAACGTTGTCCGCGCCGAGGGAGAGCACCGTGTCAAGGCTTCTGGCAAACTGCTCGGGCGTGTCCTCGGGAAGCCCGGCGATGAGATCCATGTTCACATGCGCAAAGCCCGCCGCGCGCACCTCGTCCATCGCACGCAGGATGTCGTCGGCGCTGTGGCGGCGGCCGATGGCGGCGAGCACACGGTCGTCCATCGACTGCGGGTTGATGCTCACGCGGCCGATGCCGTGCCGCTTGAGCACAGAGAGCTTTTCCGGCGTGATGGTGTCCGGCCGCCCGGCCTCCACCGTGGTCTCCATCGCCGGACTGACCCCCAGCTTTTCCTCCAGCCGCGACAGCAGACGATCCATCTGCCCGGCGGTAAGCGTGGTGGGCGTGCCGCCGCCCATGTAGAACGACTTGACGGAAAGCCCCGTCTGCGCCAGCATCTCGCCCGCGCGGTCGATCTCGTCGAACAGCGCCTCCAGATACGGCTCGACCAGCGCAAAAGACTTCTCCACGCTCTGCGCCACAAAGCTGCAATACGCGCAGCGCGTGGGGCAGAACGGAATGCCCACATAGAGCGACACCTCATTCGCCTTCAGCTCGTCGGCAGCGCGGAGTCCGGCGCGCGCGGCCTCCACGGCAAGCTGTGCGCGCGCGGGCGTCACGTCGAAAACGCCGATGAGCGCGTCGTAGGCGGCCTGTTCGCCGCCGCTGCGCAGATACGGCGCAGCCACCTTGGCCGGGCGCACACCCGTCAGGCTTCCCCACGCGGGCGCGATGCCCAAAAGCGCCTTGGCCGCGCGGTAGAAGCTGATGCCGATGGCGTGGCGGCGCTGCCCCTCGCGCTCGTAGGCCGTGCCGCTGAGCGGATAGCGATACTCTGCCTGTGCGGTTTTTCCGCCCTGCCCCAGCTCGGTGTGAGCGGCCACCTCGTCCACCGTTTCGCACAGACTCACGCGCGCAAAGCAGTCGTCGGCGGACTCCACCGCGCCGTACACCGGCCTCTCGCCGGGGAAGAGCGTGAGCAAGCTTTGCTCCACCGCGTATTTTTCATCATGCCCGATCAGCTGCACTTTCATAAGCGTTTTACCCTTTTATCCGCGCACGGCGGCCTTCATGTACATATTATATTCCCGCTCACGGGAGAGAATGCTTGCGCGCATGTGCCCCGGCAGCACCCTGTACTCGCCGGGCAGCTCGTAAAGCCGCCGGAGCGAGGCGAGCATGGCGCTCTGGTCGCCGCCGGGCAGGTCGGTGCGCCCGCAGGAGCCGGCAAAGAGCGTGTCCCCGGCAAACATCGCGTCCTCGTATAGCAGCACCACGCTTCCGGCGGTGTGGCCGGGGGTGTGCAGCACGCGGATCGCGCCCGTGCCGAAGGGCAGCACATCGCCGTCGTCGTAGTATTTCAGGCCGTCCACCTTGCCCTCGAGCGGGAAGTTATAAAGCCCTGCGCCCGACGCGTCGAGCCTGTGGATATACACCTGCGCCTCAGGGAAAAAGGCGTGCATCTCCGGCACGGCGCCGGTGTGGTCGCGATGCCCGTGGGTGAGGAGGATGTAGCGCAGTGCCACGCCCTCCTGCTCGATCACGCCGCGCAGCTTTTCAGGCTTGTCGGCGGGGTCGATGATGGCGGCAGTGCCGCTCTGCTCGTCGATAAGCAGGTAGCAGTTGGTGCAATAGGGGCTGACCTCGGTGACGATGATCTTCATATACCTCTCTCCTTTACAGCTGCTCCGTGTCGACGACCAGCGTAAACGGGCCGTCGTTGACGGACTCTACCTCCATGTACGCGCCGAACTCGCCGGTCTCCACGCGGATGCCCTTTGCGCGCACAAGGGAAACGAATTTTTCGTACAGCGGAATGGCGGTCTCGGGGCGCGCAGCGCTCAAAAACTCGGGTCTGCGTCCCTTGCGCACGCTGCCGTAGAGCGTGAACTGCGAGACGATCATGATCTCGCCGCCCACCTCGTCGAGCCCGCGGTTGATTTTTCCGTTTTCATCTTCAAAAATGCGCAGCGAGCACAGCTTGTCGGCCAGCTTCACGCACTGTGCCTCAGTGTCCTCGTGCGTCATGCCCAGCAGGATGAGAAAGCCCGGCCCGATGTGCCGCGTCTCCCCCTCGTTGATGCGCACGCTCGCGCGCTGCACGCGCGATAATACTGCTCTCATAGCATACGGTTCCTTTCGATTTTACCCCGCCGGACGATCCACCTTCATCACGCCGGAGATCTGGTGCAGCTTGCGCATGAGGGTGGAAAGCTGCGTGCTGTCGGCCACATCCACGTCCAGATGGATCAGGGCGAAGCCGTCGGCAGTGGTCTTTACGTTCAGCGCTGCCACGCGCGTATGCGTGGAGGAGAGCACGGCGGAAATATCGAGCACAAGGTTCATGCGATCCTTGGCGTAGATATCCACCGACGTCTGGTACGACTCACGCACGTCGTCGCTCCAGCTGACTCTGATCCAGCGGCCATACTCCTCGGGGCGGCGGCGCGCCGGGTCGGCGTTGGGACAGTCGCAGCGGTGCACGGACACGCCGTAGCCGCGCGTGATAAAGCCGATGATCTCGTCGCCGGGCACGGGCGTGCAGCACTTGGAAAACTTCACCAGGCAGTTGCTCAGCCCCTCCACCACGATGCCCTGCTCGCTCTTGCTGCGCTGCGGCACGGCAGGGCGGGTCTTTTCCGGGTCGTCAGGCAGGGGAACGGTGGCGTTCTTTTCGGCCTGCTTCTGGCGGTTGATGGCCTTGATGTCGTCGCGGATGCGGTTGACGGCCTTCTGTGCGGAGAAACCGCCGTAGCCGATGGCGGCATAGAGGTCGTCAATGGCGGCATAGGTGGTTTTCTTGAGCAGCGTAGGCAAAAGCTCGCCGCCTAAAAGCTCGCTGAGTGAAAAGCCTGCGTGCTTGAGCTCGGCTTCAAACGAGGCGCGGCCGTTGACGATGTTCTCCTCGCGGCGCTCCTTTTTGAACCACTGGCGGATTTTGCTGCGCGCCTCGCTGGACTTGGCGATGCTCAGCCAGTCGCGGCTGGGGCCGTGGGCGGCCTTGGAGGTGAGGATCTCCACGATGTCGCCGTTTTGCAGCTGATAGTCCAGCGGCACGATGCGCCCGTTCACCTTTGCGCCGGTCATTTTGTTGCCCACGGCGGAGTGCACGCTGTAGGCAAAGTCGATGGGCGTCGCCCCGGCGGGGAGGTTGGTCACGTCGCCCTTGGGCGAAAAGACGAACACCTCGTCGGCGAACATGTCGATCTTTAAGGTGTGGATAAACTCCTCTGCGTCGGTGTTCTCCTGATTTTCCAGCAGACGGCGTACCCAGCTGTAGCTCTGCTCGTCGCCGCTTCCGGCACCGTTTTGCTTGTACTTCCAGTGTGCGGCCACGCCGTACTCGGCGATCTCATGCATCTCCTGCGTGCGGATCTGCACCTCAAAGGGGTAGCCGTCCTGCCCGACCACAGTGGTGTGCAGGGACTGGTACATGTTGGGCTTGGGCGTGCCGATATAGTCCTTAAAGCGGCCGAGGATAGGGCGGTAGAGCTCGTGAATCACGCCCAGCACGTTGTAGCAGTCGGCCACCGTCTCCACGATCACACGAAAGGCAAACAGGTCGAACACCTCGTCCATCGTCTTGCTCTGGGCGTACATCTTGCGGTAGATGCTGTAGGGGTGCTTGATGCGGCCATAGACACGGTGAAAGCGGATGTGCGCCTCGCCGAGCTTTTCCTCGATCTGCCCCTGCACGCGCTCCATAAACGCGTCGTACTCCGCCTTTTTCGCCTCCAGTGAGCGAGTGATCTCGTCGTAGGCGATGGGGTCGAGGTATTTGAGCGAAAGGTCCTCCAGCTCCCACTTGAGCCGCTGCATACCCAGCCGGTGGGCGATGGGGGCGTAGATCTCCATCGTCTCGAGCGACTTTTGCTTCTGCTTCTCCTCGCTCTGGTACTCCATAGTACGCATGTTGTGCGTGCGGTCGGCAATTTTGATGAGGATGACGCGGATGTCCTTGGCCATAGCCATGAGCATCTTGCGCAGATTCTCCATCTGCTCCTCTTCCTTGCTGGTGTAGTGCACGCGTGTGAGCTTGGAAACGCCCTCGACAAGGTTTGCCACCGTGGGCGAGAAATGCGTTGCCACGTCGTCCCATGTGGCATCCGTGTCCTCGATGCAGTCGTGCAGGAGGGCGGCGATGATGCTCTCGCTGTCAAGGTGCAGCTCGTCTGCCACGATCTGAGCCACGGCCAGCGGATGCGTGACAAAGGGCGAGCCGTCCTTGCGCTTCTGTGCGCCGTGCTTTTCAGCGGCGTAGCGGTAGGCCGCCTCGATCTGCACAAAGTCGGCAGAGGGGTTGTAGCCGTGTATGGTGTCGATCAGATGCAGATACTGTTCTTCAACGGTCATGTGCTTCACCTCGGTTCGTTGGCTGTAGGAGCCTGCGCAGCGTCAGCACGCAGGGGCTTTGTTCAAGATCCACCTTTTTGCCCTGCGCGGTCAGGCGCAGCGTCAGCTCGCCGTCCTCTGCGGAGCATTCCAGAAGGCCCCGTTCGGTAAACACGCACATGCAAAAGCACGCGCGCGCAAAGCTCTCGCTCCCGCCCGCCGCAGCGGCCAGGCGGCGCAGCAGCGGAAGCTCGGGCATGGTGAGCGTTTCACCGGGCAGCTGGGCGAGCATGCGCCACGCGGCCACAAACTGCTCGCGCGTGGGAAGAAGACGCGCGGCATCTTTGGCCGTCAGCGTCCCGCCGTGCAGCAGCGCGCGGCAAAGCGACAGCGCCTCGGCC
>CAYPLM010000011.1:0-22400 GCA_964411575.1 uncultured Oscillibacter sp.
GGAGCGGAGAGGTTCAGCCTCTCCGCTCCTCTTTATTCAGGCTCTATGTCAATAGTTGGGGCAGAGGCAAAATAAGGGAAGTCATGGATCGTGTCGGAGTATGAGCTCCGGCACGATTTTTATGTATTACAATGAAGGATCCTGTTTCTGAAATTTTGAAAGTTGCGCATGCCAAAGCAAGCTCGCTTGAGTACCTTGGTCTTGTTGTTGCAGCCTTCAATGAAGCCGTTTGTCTAGGTCACATCCATGGAGTTCAATATCTCGTGAAACCAATTACGGTAAGCTTTTGTGCAGTCGTTGAATTCCGGCAGATCCATCACTTCGACGGACAGCAGCCAGCTTGTCAGACCGCGCTTTCCCTCTGCGGAGGACTTTGAGCGGATCACGGTCAGGAAGAATGTCGAATATCTTATGAGCTTTGGGGTCGGCAACGATGCTGTTGTACTTCTGGCCGTCGGAATTGCCATTGAATTCATCCAGGGAAACCACCTCCGGCAGTTCCTTTGGCTTGTGATTCACGCACTTGAAATAGCGCATGGCAGTGACAGAAGAGACATTGTAACGACTTCCGATTTCCACGGCGGAGACAAGCTTTTTGAATGCGAAGATGCAGGGAGGTCTCTCTTGCCAGAGGGACATCTTTAACGGTCTGCATACGATAATCGTGGACGCGGTCTGTGACGGCACCACAGGCCGGGCAGACATGCTCCGATCTGGGCAGTTCGATGTAAACATGGAGCTGATACGAAATATTCCCAACATTTATGATGATTACATCTTCCAAATTGAGAAGTTTTTCGGTATAATCCTGATTGAGCATAGAGATTTCTCCTTTCGTTTTTGTAGGGGTACATTTATTGTAAAGGTTTTTGCCTCTATGCTCAACTCTTATTTTTGACAATGGGGTCAGGCTCATCGCCTGACCCCAACATTTATTATAGAACCTTTTTGCAATATGGGAAATGCAGGGAGCTCAGAGCAGCTCGCAGAAGGTCTGCGCGCGGGTTCGGATCTGCTCAAAGCCAGAGTTCTGCTGGTCAAGCTCGATGCTGGTGCAGGGGATCCCTGCGGCACGGAGATCCTTTTCCAGCCACGGTTGATCGTACTCCTCGGGGTCGCAGAATTTGACCATGCAGTTAATCACCCCGTCGGCGCCGCTGCTGTGGCAAAGCTGGGCGAGCTGCGCGCCGCGAGGCTTGCCCAGCTCGTGGATCAGGCTACAGCCATGGCGTGCATTCCACTGCAGCGCCAGACGTTTCAGCCCGCCGCCGCCCTTTTCAGGCGTGTCCGCACGGAACTGCTGGGACTCCTGCACCAGATCGTCAGCGACGACGGCGATGCCGTTCTCCCAGAGGATGTCGAGCACCTGCTCCGGCTCGCACAGGATACCGGTGAGAATGACCTTCTTTCCGCTCCACTGGCAGACGGGCAGCGCCTGTAGTTCGGCGGTTATATTGTTGACGATGGCTGTGTGCTCACTCTTTTCAAAGAAGAAGGCACTTTTGAACACCGCGTGGCGGATAGCCGGTGTAATGACGTCAAGATGCTCGGCTGCCGCGTCGGCAAATGCGCGCATGGCGCGGTTGTGCGCGTTGTAAATGTCGATGGTTTGGCAAAGCGCAGCCTCGCTCATCATGTTGCCGGTGATGGTGCTCAGCTGAGTGAGCACCGTTTCATATTCGCTGATAAGGTAGTCTGTGCTCGCAGGGCTTTTGCGATTTTGCGGGTAGACAATGGCAATGGCGGGGATGGTTTTTACGCCGAAGCGCCAATTCTGCGTCATACAGCGCAGCGTGTCGCAGATCGCAGGAATGATGACTGCGCTCATTCCGTTGTAAACGCCGTTCAGACCAAATTCCATATTGGCCTGCATGATGGAACAGGCAAAGGCGGGGAGGTAGCTTTTGGCACTTTTCAGCTCTGTGTGACCGCCCCACATGCCCATAGGGATCATACCCGAGGCGTGTACCAGCTCCTCCGGTGCCCAGGGGGCAAAGCAGCCGACCACCTTTTTGCCCTGCTTGAGGTAATGCTCCATCTGCGCGCGGGGATCCCTGCAGACCGCCTGCAGGCGTTCGATGTTCTCGTGCAGCTTAGTCATTGCTCTTTGCCTCCTTATTCTGCGCCATGACCTCAACAAGGCCCTGGATGCGGGTCTCAAACTGCGCTTCGCTGTAGTTGCGGTAATCGGCTTGGTCGCCATCGAACGAGGTGAATGGAACGCCTGCCATAGCAGAAAGCTGCCGCTGCACCTCCATCATCTGGCAGTCCATGACCTTGCAGCTGCGGTTGACGTGGTAGATCGTGCCCTCGCAGCCCATGCGGGTGAGCGCCTCGTAGCGGCGCGAGAGCATGGTGCTGGCGTTATCGCTGTTGGTGGAGGCGAAGCAGTAGGCACGCGCCATCCCGTCAAGGTCGTCGTACTGGATTGCCCATGCCTTGCCATAGCTGGAGGCCACCATGTTGATGCCGTACTGCTTGAGCGTGCGCAGGTTGTGGCTCAGGTAGGGCCAGCAGGCGATGCCGTCCCACGACACGCGGTATTGTTCCTCTACGGGGAAGGTGGAGGTGCCCTCCTTGATGTGCTGCTCCATTTCGGCATTGAGTTGCTCCATGATGGCCGTGGTGGACTCCTTGCCGCGGTTGCATACCATTGCCGACATATAATTGAACAACTCAAAGCCGCCGATCGGTGCGGGTTTGTGTTCCATGAGATTGTTTGCGCGCTCCCAGAGATAGCTGTTGCGCTGCGAGATCTCCATGACCTTTTTAAAGCGCTCGTCATCCCACGTTTTGCCGGTGAAGGCACACAGATCCTCGATGAGTCGGTCGATCTGCGCGCGGACGTAGCGTACACGCGTCTCGGTGACATAGTCGTTGGGATTATAACAGGTGTCGATGAAGAAGATGGGGATATTCAACTGGCGGGCAAGGTTTTCGTACCACTTGGTCAGCTGATTGCAGATATTGTTGGTCAGCAGAAGAAAATCCGGCTTGACCATTCTGCCGCCGTCGGGCAGCTCGATGTCGCTCTCGCCGTTGAGTACAGCGGCGTAAGCAAGGTTCAGCTTTGCGTAGGCGCACAGGTCGTTGGAGTAGCCGAGAGACCCCTCACATTCCTGCAAAAACGGATCAGCCTGATGACGCGCCGCAATGCCGGCAGTGTGGTTTTCCGGGTAAAGGACGGCGAGCCCCAGCGTTTCGGCGATCTCCTGCGGGAAGATGGAGGCGGACCAGCCCACTTTTTCGCCGCGCTGTCGCGCAAGGCGCGCGCTTTCAAAAAGGGCGTTTGTCTGCTCGCCGATCATCAGAAGGGATTTGGCCTTGGGGCGCTTGGGCTTTGCGGGGGCGGCGCCTTGCTGCGCCGCAGTGGTGTTCAGCGTATCACTCATTGGAAGTACCTTCTTTCCTCGTTTGTTTTTCCCAGGCGAATAGGGCAGCGCCGATTGCACCCGCAGACTGGCATAGGGGATGCACCTGCACACGGCAGCTCGTCTCGCGTTCCATTGCGCGCACAACGCCGGTGTTGAGCGCTACGCCGCCGCTCATGGCCAACGCAGTCGGACGTCCCAGTCGCAGCGCCATACCCGCGATGCGCTTGGCAACGGAGCCGTGGATCCCGGCGGCCACGTTTTCCGCGCTGACGCCGGCGGAGAGCTGGGAGATGACCTCGCTTTCGGCAAAAACCGTGCAGGTATTGCTGATCACAGCGGGATTGTCCGCGTGTTCGGAGAGGGAGCCGAGCTCACTGATATCCACATTGAGCACTCTGGCCATCACCTCTAAAAAGCGACCCGTTCCAGCGGCGCATTTGTCGTTCATCTGAAAGGCCAGAAGCTGCCCTGTTTCGGACAGCAGCAGCGCCTTGGCGTCCTGCCCGCCGATGTCGATCACAGTGCGCGCCTCGGGCAGCAGGAAGTGGATGCCCTTTGCATGACAGCTCAGCTCACTGAGCTGAGCATCGGCTGCGGCATAGTTCATGCGGCCGTAGCCGGTCGCCACGGTAAAGGCGATGTCCGCACTGGTCAGTCCTGCCTCGCGGTAGGCCCCGGCGAGTGCCTGGGCAGGGCCGACTGTGCCGGTGCCAAGCGGAATTACACAGTGTGCGCGCAGGAGTCTGCCGTCCTGCAGAATCACGACCTTGCTGGAGGTCGAGCCGATGTCGATGCCTAATGTATTCATGTCACTGCCCTCAAGCCGGTAGCTCAGAGAACTTCACCGGCCGCATACATGGCCCTGATCTGCTCAGAGCTGTAGCCCAGCTCACCGAGCACCTCAGCGGTGTCGCAGCCGATGTGACCGGAGGTCTTGCAGGGGATGGCGGAGGGGTCGACGGAGGCAAAGTGCACCGGGCCGTTGGAAAACACCGTCTTGGTGCCGTCGTCGTATTCGTGGAAGAATGTGTAGTGGTTGGCCTGCGCCTGTGGGTCGTTGGGCACATCTTTGAAGTGGCGCAGCACCTCATGAGGCATATCGTGCGCCTCAAACATCTCGTGCCAGTAGGAAACAGGCTTCTGGTTGAAGATCCGGTCAAAGATGTGCGTCAGTTCTGTGCGGTTGGCGTAATAGGCTACGCTCGTGGAATACTTGGGATCCTGTGCGATTTCGGGAATGCCGATCAGCTCGCACAGCTCGGGGAAGCGGCGGTAGTCGATGCAGGCGAGATAGAACCATTCGCCGTCGGAGCCCTGATAGGTGTTGCTGCCGGCATGGCCACAGTCGTAGCGGGTGCGCGGCAGAACACGGCCATTGAAGCCATTGAGAATGCCGGTGCAGAGGATGAAAATGGCAGACTGGAGAAGCGAAACGTCAACCTTGTCGCCCTGCCCGGTGACGGAACGGCGATAGAGCGCGGCGGCGATGCCGCCGGAGAGCGCCACGGCGACGCTGTGATCGCCCACGCCGCCGATCGGAACAAGCGGGCCGCCGCCTGCGGGCGGCAGGTCGGCCATCATGCCGGAGCGGGAAAAGAAGGCGGTGTAGTCATAGCCTGGACGATCTTTGTCCGGACCCTCGGCACCGTAGCCCAGGACGCTGGCATGAATCAGGCGTGGGAAGCGCTCTTTGAGCTGCTCATAGGACATTCCCATGCCCTCAAGAGCCTGCGCGCGGAAATTGGTGATGAACACATCTGCGCTTTCCAGCAGCTTCATCATCGCCTCGTGCCCTGCCTGTGTGCGCATATTCAGCGAGACGAAGCGCTTGTTGATGTTCTGCTGGTCAAAGTTGGGGTTTGCCGTCTCCGTGCACGGCGAGAGCGTCGTGCCCGCCTGCTTGCGCCACGCGTCACCGTTGAACGTCTCAACTTTGATCACGTCCGCGCCCCACTCGGCGAGGATGCGTGCGGTCATCGGGCCGGCGAGCATGGTGGACATTTCGATCACTTTGATGCCTTCCAAGGGTTTCATAGTCGGTTCCTCCTGTATTTTTGTATGGCGTTATTTCAGCGGCCTCTGAACTGTGCGGGGCGTTTTTCCAGAAAGGCGGCGGTGCCCTCCCTGCGGTCGTCCGTGCTGAAGGCGATGGTCTGTGCCAAACGTTCCAGCGTCAGTGCCGTGTTCAGGTCCGTTTCATGGCCTGTGTTGATGCAAAGCTTTGCCATGCGCACAGCGACGGGTCCCTTTTTCATAATCTGATGCGCCATTTCCTCTGCGGCGGCCATCAGCTCTGCGCGTGTGTCGCCCGTAACAAGATTGACAAGGCCGATCGCGCAGGCCTCCTCGGCGGAGATCACGCGTCCTGTGTAGATCAGCTCTTTTGCCTTGCCGATGCCCACAAGGCGCGGCAGACGCTGTGTTCCGCCTGCGCCCGGCACGATGCCAAGTCCTACCTCGGGCTGGCCGAACTTTGAACGGCGGGTGGCGATGCGGATGTCGCAGGCCATCGCCAGCTCACAGCCGCCGCCGAGTGCGTAGCCGTTGACAGCGCAGAGAACAGGCTTGCTGACCTCCTCGAGTGCCTTGAGCGAGACGGAGGCGGTCGCTTCGAGCATCTTGAGGTAGTCCCGGTCGTGGATCTCCTGAATGTCCGCGCCGCTGGCCAGCGCCTTGTCGCCCGCGCCGCTGACGATGATCACACGGACGCTTTCGTCCCGCTGCGCAAGCTCAGCTGCCGTGCGGATGTCGCGCCACATCTCCGGGCTGAGGGCATTGCGCACCTCCGGACGGTTGAGCGTCAGATAGAGAATGCCGTCGGAAACCGTGTACAATACGTTTTCAAATTCCATGGGTGGAAACTCCTTCCCTGAGCAGTTGCTGCGGGTTCAGACCCGCAGGATGAAGATATCGCTAAGCAGAAAGCAGCAAAAGCTGTGCCAAAAGGCGAGGCTTTTGCTGCTTTTTCTTTTTTTGAAGGAAACGACCCGCCGAATTGGGCGGTTTATGAACTGCTTTTATGAATTGCTCTTAAAAAAGCACATGTGCACAACACGCAGAAAAGTGCAGCTGATCGGCAGCTTATGCACAAAAGTGAATCACATTTCTTGCGAAGTTCACTTCCACGCACCGTTCCCGGCCGGGGAGATGATGGGCAAAAATAAGAGTAGGCGACCGAAGAAACTGGCGTGCTTCCTCTTATATGTGTTAAAAAGCGGGAGCGCCATGGGGAGAATGAGGCGAAAAAATAAAATTTGTGTGCACTACGGGCGAATTGGCACAGAAGTTGCTTTACTTATAGCAGACGAGTACGATCACCCAGCATAAAAAGGAGGAGGTCATCTATGAATCCGGAAAATGTTTATATCGTGGGCGCGGTGCGCACGGCCATCGGCAAGTATGGCGGCGCGCTCAGAAGCGTCCCTGCCCACAAGCTCGGGGCGCTTGTGATTCGTGAGGCGCTCAACCGCTCCGGTGTTGCCGACGAATGGGTGGATGAGGTTATCCTCGGCGAGGTGCGCCAGAGTACGGAGGCATCCAACATAGCCCGCTGCGCTGCGCTGGAGGCCGGGCTTCCGGAATCCGTTCCCGGCTACACCGTCAACCGCCTCTGCGCCTCTGCCATGCAGGCGGCCTTTTGCGGTTGTCAGGAGATCTGGTGCGGACAGGCGGACACAGTGGTCGTCGGCGGCACGGAGAACATGAGCCGCGCGCCGATCTATCTGCGCGGCACACGATGGGGCGGCAACAAAAATGCGCTGGTCGATTCCAACATTGAGGCGGGCAGCACGGCGGCTCCCGCGTCACTCTACGGCACGGAGCTGAGCATGACCCGTACGGCGGAAAATGTCGCCGAGCGTTTCGGTATCACCCGCGAGGCGCAGGATGCCTTTGCCGTGGAGAGTCAGCGCCGCGCGCTATCTGCGATAGAGCGCGGGTATTTCAAAAAGGAGATCGTTCCTGTGGAGGTCGTGGAAAAGAAAAAGGTTTTCTCCTTTGACACCGACGAATTTCCTCGCCCCGGTACGACCATGGAGGTGCTCGCCAAGCTCAAATCCATCGTCAAGCCCGGCGGCACTGTCACGGCGGGCAACTCCTGCGGCCTTAATGACGGCGCAGCGGCGCTTGTGTTGATGTCGGAGCGCAAGGTCAAAGAGACCGGGCTCAAGCCAATGGCTCGCATCATGGATATCACCACAGCGGCGCTCGAACCCGCCATCATGGGCTACGGCCCTGTGTACGCCACAAGAAAGCTCCTTGCACGTACCGGCATGACGCTTGACCAGCTCGACCTCATTGAGCTCAACGAAGCCTTTGCCTCGCAGTCTGTTGCCTGCATCCGTGACCTTGGTCTCGACCCGGAAAAGGTCAACATCAACGGCGGCGCCATCGCACTGGGTCACCCCCTCGGCTGCACGGGCGTGCGGCTGATCGTCACGCTGCTACACAATCTCGAACGCACGGGCGGGCGGTATGGCCTCGCGACACTTTGCATCGGCGGTGGTCAGTCGATGGCAGCGATCATCGAAAGGCTCTAAATCTGTTCAATCTTTTGAAAGGGAGGAAATCCTTATGAAAATCGAAGACGTCAAAACCGTTGTGGTGGTCGGCGCAGGTGCCATGGGACGCCAAATCGCCATGAACACGGCGCTCAACGGCCGCGCATACGGCTACAGGGTCATCAACTGCGACTCCTTTGAAAAGGCGGTGGAGAGCGCCGAAGCGTGGGCCGGGGAATACCTGAACGGCCGCGTTGCCAAGGGGCGGATCAGCGAGGCAGAGCGCGTGCAGGTCGCCGAAAGCCTGCGCTTCACCACGGATGTGGATGCCGCCGCTGCGCAGGCTGATCTTGTGATCGAGGCGATCATCGAAAACCTTGACGCTAAGCGTACCCTGTTTGAGCGGCTCGGCAAGCTCTGCAAAAGCGATGCCATTCTGGCCACCAACAGCTCCAACCTTGTCAGCTCCAAGCTGGCAGATGTAACGGCGCATCCCGAGCGCCTGCTCAATATCCACTACTTTAACCCTGCCCTTGTGATGCAGCTGACCGAGCTTGTCCGCGGCCCACACACAGCAGACAACACCATCGAGGTGGCGCGTGCCTTTGCCGAGCGCACGGGGAAAACGCCCATCGTCATTCAAAAGGAGATCGCCGGATTTGTTGCCAACCGCATCAATGCAGCAGTTACACGCGAGGCGTGCCTGCTGTTGGAAAAGGGGATCGCCTCCGTGGAGGACATCGATACCGCCTGCGAGAAGGGTCTTGGCTACCCGATGGGGCCCTTCCGCCTGATGGATCTGACCGGCCTTGACGTAAACTATTATGTGCGCCGCGACCGGTACGCAGAAAGCGGCGACCCCAACGACATGCCAAGCTTCGCCGTGATCGACAAGGTTATCCGGGGCGAGTACGGCAGAAAGACCGGCAAGGGCTGGTACGACTACAGCGAGCAGAAAAAGAAGTGATCCCGCCCAAGGCTCCCGGCGGGCAGGCAGTTTCCGCTTGCACTGCCGCCCAAATTACATTATAATCGATACGGAGGAAAATCATATGGAATCCAGTACTATTGCCATTATCATCACCGTTATTTCCATGATTCTGTTCATCAGCAACAAGCTGCCCATGAGCGTGACGGCGGTCATCACCGCGCTGGCCTGCGGCATGCTGATCCCTGAGATGAAACTTGCGCAGATATACTCCGGCTTCGGCGGCAGCACCGTCATCATGGTCGCCGGAATGTGCATCGTCGGCGACGCGCTGTTTACCACCGGCGTGGCGCAGCGTTTGGGCGCAAAGATCTGCAACACACCATTTGCAAAGAATGAGCGTGTGTTCATCGTAACGGTGGTTACGATTTGCACGGTCATGTCTGCTTTCCTCAGCAACTCTGCCTGCATCGCCATGTGGATGCCCATCATCGCGGCGGTCGCCGCCGGTTCCAACGGCCGCATCCGCTCCAAAATGGTCATCTTCCCTGCTGGCACCGCCTGCGTCATCGGCGGCGCGTGCACGCTGGTCGGTTCTGTTTCTCAGGGTGCTGCCAACGCGGTGCTCACGGGCTTCCCCGGCTACGAGGCCGGTATGGGGATGTTCGACATGAGCGTTGCCATGGTTCCCGCCGCCATTTTGCAGATTATCTGGTGGGGCACCATAGGCTACAAGATGCTCGGCTGGGTGCTCAAGCCCGGCAGCCCCGACTTTGACAAGAACAACGCCTTCGCCGTGGCCACTGCTGAGCTCCCGGAGGAAAAAATCGACGCTCCCGTCTGGAAGGGTAATCTTTCCATCGCCACGCTGGTTCTCTGCATTGTCCTTTTCATGATGAGCGGCGTTGCCCCGTTCAACAAGTATCTCAACATCGCCACTATTGGCATGATCGGTGCCACCGTTCTGCTGATTACCGGCGTTGTTCCCGTGAAAAAGGCCTTCGCCGACCTGCCGTGGGATGTTCTGGTATGCATCGGCGCGATCTCCGCGCTCGGCACGGCGCTTGACGTGTCCGGCGGCGGCAAGATCATTGCAGACGCTGTTATCAACCTTTTCGGCGGCGAAAATGCTTCCGTCACCGTCCTCACTGCCGTGATCTGCCTGCTGTGCAGCGCGTTGACGCTCTTCATGCAGAACAGCGGCGTTGCGGCAATGATTACCCCCGTTGTTATCCCGATGGCTATTCAAATGGGGCTCAGCCCGCTGCCGTGGGTTGTCGTGGTCGCAGTGGGCACCAATCTTGCCATTGCCACGCCGATCGGCACGGCGGTGAACATGCAGATTCTGCCCGCCGGCTACACCTTCAAGGACTTCGCCCTGCTCGGCGGCCCGCTGTGGGTGCTGATGACGGCTGTTGTGACGGCTTGCAGCGTCCTATTCCTCTTCTAACCGCAGGATTCTTTTCCTGCCGCGGATAGTCTCCTCTCCTCTCTGGAATGCAGCGGACTGCGCAACGTGCAAGGTCTCCCACACGGGAGACGGCGGCTGCGCAGCCCGCCGTTCCGTGTTTTCCTGCTCATCCATACCAATCTGGAAAGGAGCGTGCTTTCATGCTCGACAGCTTGCTGTTTGCTGCCAACGCCATTGTGCCGATGGTGCTTTTGCTCCTGCTCGGCTACCTGCTCGGCAGACGCGGCTATTTTTCAGCGGAGACGCTCAAGCAGATGAACCACTTCGTTTTCCGCTTCTGCGTTTCCGCCATGATGTTTCGCGGCATCTATACGCTCTCCTCTCTTTCCGACATCGGCATTGACACGATGATCTTTTCCCTTGCTTCTGTCGTCGCTCTGACGCTCATCGGCTGGGCAGAGGCACGCTTTGGGACGGCAGAGCGTGCGCGGCGCGGCGTGATCCTTCAAAACAGCTTTCGCAGCAACATCGGCGTGGTGGGGCTCTATCTCGCCGGAGCACTCGGCGGCGCGGAGGGGACGTCAGTCAGCGCAGGGCTTCAGGCACCAATCATCATCTATAACAACATCATGGCCGTCACCTGCCTGACGATTCTCTCCGACCGGCAGGAAAGCAGCCCCGGTGTAAAGAGCATCATCCGCCGCATCGCAGTCAACCCGATGATCCTCGGGCAGGTGTCTGGCCTTGCGTGCCTACTGCTTCGCCCACTCATCCCGCTCGGTGCAGACGGTACACCGGTGTTCTCGCTCGCGGGCAACCTGCCCTTTCTCTACGCGGTGATCGACGAGCTCGCCTCCATCACCGCGCCGCTGCTGCTGGTGCTGCTGGGCGCGCAGGTGGACTTTCGTTCGGTGGGGCATCTGCGCAGGGAACTGATCCTTGGCGTGACGCACCGTCTGGTGCTCGCGCCGGCGGTGGGCTTCGGCATGGCACTTCTGGCACAGCGGCTGGGGCTTTTGGTACTCACGCCTGCGCTGGCTGCGGCGCTCGTGGGGCTTTACGGCTCGCCTGCGGCGGTAGCGAGCGCGGTGATGACGGAGGAAATGGGAGGAGACGCAGAGCTTGCGCGGCAGTATGTCGTGTGGACATCGGCGCTCAGCTCACTGTCCCTGTTTCTGCTGGTGCTGGTGCTGCACGTGGGTGGAATTCTTTGACGTTTTTTACTTTTCAATGCGCGGCGTGTATGATACCATAGGTTTACCAAGACGGAAAAACAGCCGGAGCGCTCGCCTGGCAGATGGGAGGTTTTTATGAACGACGCGATCTCTTTTGAGGCGCTCAGCCAATCCCCGTATCTTTCTTTGATCCTGGATAACATTGATGTTGGCGTTATGGTTTACAGCGCCGCAGGCGATATTCTCTTTGTCAACACCACAATGATCAACTGGCGCAATATCCCCCGTCAGGAGTACCTGAAGATGAGCATTCGCGATTTCCGGGGCGTGTTGGATGTGTGCGTGTTCGACCTTACTGTGCAGGAAAAGCAGCGTGTTTCCCGCCTGCAATACTATCAGGACTTTCGTAAGACCGGCGGCCCTACGCGGATGCGCGTGGTCACCGGCACGCCGATTTTCGACAGCTTCGGAAACGTCAAGTACGTTGTCGTGATGCTGCAGGACGTGGAGGACTTTGACAACCGGCGCGCGGCGCTGCTTGCAAAGAACCAGATCATCCCCAAAATGAACGAGCTGCGCCCGGAAAAGGTGAGCATCGTCTACAATAGTCCGGCGATCCGTCAGCTGCTCTCCATGCTGGGAAACATCGCCCCGCTGGACTCTACCGTGCTGCTCTTCGGTGAATCCGGCAGCGGAAAAGAGGTGTTTGCGCACTATCTGCATGAGCACAGTAGCCGCGCCAGAAAGCCGCTTGTCACCGTCAACTGTGCGGCCTTTCCTGAAAATCTGATCGAGGCCGAGCTGTTCGGCTACGAAAAGGGCAGCTTTACCGGCGCAAACCGCGAGGGGAAGCTGGGCCTTGCCGAGGCCGCCGACGGAGGTACGCTGTTTCTTGACGAGGTAAACTCCCTGCCGATGAGCGTGCAGGGCAAGGTGTTGCGCATGATCGAGGAGAAGAGCATCATGCGCATCGGCGCGGTGCGGCCCAAAACGGTGGATTTTCGCCTGATCGCGGCCACCAACCGAAACCTGCGCGCGATGGTGCAGCAGGGAACCTTCCGCGAGGATCTTTACTATCGTCTGCATGTGATCCCTGTGACGATCCCGCCCGTGCGCGAGCGCAAGGAGGATATTGTCCCTCTGTGTCTGCACTTTCTGGAATACTTCTGCAAGAAATACGACCTGAAAAAGAGCTTTTCTGACCGTGTGCTGGAAGAAGTTCGCCGCTATGACTGGCCGGGAAACGTGCGCGAGATCAGGAATTTTGTCGAGCGTATCGTCGTGATGACGCCACCCGGCACCATCGAGATATCCAATATTCCCTCTGGCATGCTCTCGGAAAGCGACGAGCAGCATGAGCCGTTCCCTGTGCCCGCTGCAGCAGGCACATCTGCGCTGAACCGGGAAGCGATCCTCTCCGCGCTGGCCGCCTGCGGCAACCATCGTGGAAAGACGGCCGAGCGGCTGGGCATTTCCCGTCGTTACCTGCAATACAAGATCAAGGAGTATCACATCTCTCCGCGCTGTCGCTACGATGAATGATTCCGTCTTCTGCGCAAAAACCAGTTGACATTTTCCCTCCGGACGCGTATAGTACGCATCGCATTCTGAGGACGAATTGTTCGTAGGAAACAAGGAGTTAGAAGTAAGGTGTCAGGTGAAATTCCTGTTCATTTTACCTCTGACTCTTTTTTTATTTTTCCGGGAGGTGTTTTTCGTTGACCTCGCCATGGGCATCATGACCATGCTGTACAACAAGCGCAATTTGCAGCTGCTGAGCAATGACGCGCTCTCCGTTTTTGGTGCCATTGCCAGCCTGACAACCGTGGTGCAGTGTTGCTCGTACAGCATCGGGCAGGCCGCGCAGCCCATCCTCACGGCCAATTTCGGCGCAAGAAAGATGGAACGCGTCCGGCGGGCGCTCAAATACGACGTGATCACGTTGGTGCTTTTCGGCGTGTTCTGGGCGTTTGTGACTATGGCATTTCCCACGGTCATCATCCGCCTTTTCATGGATGCAACGGAAAGCGGGCTTGCCATTGCCCCGAGCATCCTGCGCAGGTACGGCGTGGGTTACCTCTTCGCGCCCTTCACCCTGTTTGCCACCTACTATTTCCAAAGCATCCTCAAAGCGCAGCTCTCGCGGGGCATTTCGCTCTCGCGCGGGCTGATGGCACGGCATCCCGCGCCTCCGCTATGATAGGGGCAAAACAATACGCATCGAAAAGCTGATGCAGTTGGACAACGTGCTCCGCCGGGGCGAGGAGTTTGGCTGCTACACCTGTCTCTACTCCGGCAGACGGCCGCGGCGTGCGCAGCTACCGCGTGCACCAATAAGCCTTCCACACGAAACTGTTCTGATAAAACGAAATCCCGCAGGAGGAACTGCCTCCTGCGGGATTTCAGCATGTCAAAAAAGCCTTGCAGAGTTTCGCGTCCGCAGACGCGAAATTCAGTGTGTCAAAGAACCCCCATCATTCCGAGCAAGTTTTGCACACTGGCGTGGGAATCCGTACTTCTCACACTGAATTGGTTCGGAAACGCGCGAAAAAGGGCGGATTGCCACACCAGTGACTTCGGTCACTGGTTCGCAATGACACTTTTTTGAGAAGTTTAGGCGCGGCGGGGCTGGACGGCGCGGATGCACAGAAGCACAGTCACCATCAGCGCGATGCCGAGCGGCAGGCAAATGAGCCAATTGCGCACGAAGCCCGCGACGATGTACATCACCAGCGACACGCTCGCCGTCGTGAGCGCGTAGGGGATCTGCGTGGAAACGTGCAGCAGGTGGTCGCACTGCGCACCGGCGGAGGCCATGATGGTCGTGTCGGAAATGGGGGAGCAGTGGTCGCCCATCACCGCGCCGGCCATGCACGCCGAGATGGCCACGATCATCAGCTCGTTGCTCATGTCGCCGTGGAACACGTCCACCACGATGGGGATGAGGATGCCGAAGGTGCCCCAGCTCGTGCCCGTGGCGAACGCCAGGCCGCAGCCCACCAGAAACACCACGGCCGGGATCAGGCTCATCAGCGCGTCGTTGTGTGCCACGGCGTCCACGATGCCCGCGACGTATTCCTTTGCGCCCAGCGAGTCGGTCATGGCCTTGAGCGTCCAGGCGAAGGTGAGAATCAAAATGGCGGGCACCATGCTCTTAAAGCCCTCGGGAAGAGCGTTCATGCACTCGCGGAAGGTCAGCGCGCGCGTGGCGACAAAGAATACCACCGTGAACAGCAGCGTCACCACCGAGCCGTACATCAGGCCGATGGAGGCATCGGAGCAGGAGAAAGCGGTGATGAAATCGTGGTAGGACTCGCTGCCCGCGTCGAAAAAGCCGCCGGAGTAGATCATTCCGATCACGCAGCACGCGATCAGGACCAGAATCGGCACCACCAGGTGCATCACCTTGCCGTTGCTGCCGGTGGGGGGATTGGGCTGATCCTCTGCACCGGTGATGCTGGCAGCGTGGGAGCTGACGTTGGCGTTGAGCTGCTCGCTCAGCTCGGCCACGCGCATCGGGCCGTAGTCAAAGCGGGCCAGCGACAGCGTGAGCATCATGGTGATGGTGAGCAGCGCGTAGAAATTGTACGGGATGGCGCGGATGAACAGGGCAAAGCCGTTGGTGTCGCCCTCGACAAAGCCCGCCACGGCAGCCGCCCACGACGAGATGGGCGCGATGATGCACACAGGCGCGGCGGTGGCATCGATGAGATAGGCAAGCTTCGCGCGGGAAACGCCCTGCGCGTCGCTCAGCGGGCGCATCACGCTGCCCACGGTGAGGCAGTTGAAATAGTCGTCGATGAAGATCAGCACGCCCAGCGCGATGGTGGCCAGCTGCGCACCTGCGCGGGTCTTGACGTGCTGCGCCGCCCAGCGGCCAAACGCGGCGCTGCCCCCAGCGCGGTTCATCAGCATCACCATGCCGCCCAGCAGCACGAGGAAGACGAGAATGCCTACGTTGTACGGGTCGCTCAGTGCACCGGCGACAACGTAGTCGCCCTCAGTGGTGCCGACCAGACCGTCGATGAACACATGGTGCATCGCGCCGATGAGGTCGAACCCGGAGTAGAGCAGACCGCCGACGAAGATGCCGATGAACAGCGACGAGTAGACCTCCTTGGTCAAAAGCGCCAGTCCGATGGCGACGATGGGGGGCACGAGCGCCCAGAAGGTGTTTGTGAATTGCATGTGGTTCTCCTTTCCCGCCTTGGCGGATAAAAAAATGTAAGTCATGACATTTCCATCATGACTTACATCAGAAAAACAACATGCCGATGCGCTTCATGACAGCTCTCCGCCCATGTCGTGGGCGACAGTCCGGCGGGTGTTCCCCGACGGCCCGGCAAACGCAGAAACAGGAATCCCTGCGTCCCCTCGGCGGCTTCCCCTTTCGCTTCCCGGTTCCTGCCGGGTGCATGAAGCTACTGTTGTCAGCCGCGCCTCTATCAATGACTTGTTATCCGCAGTATACACCCGATTTTTATGCTGTCAAGTGCGTTTTTGCAGATTTGGCGAATATTTACTTATTTCTCTGCCGCTTCGCCGGAATTTGTATCAATTTTACTGCTCCAGTACGCTAACACTGCGCCCACTGCCGCCAGTAGAATGCTCAGCGCCAGCTCCTTTGCGCTCTGGTAGTGCAGCGGGATGATGACCACCGTGGACGAGAGCACGATGCCGATCACTGCGTGGTAAAAAAGCGAGTAGCGCACGCGGAAAAGGTGATCCACCACCCGCGCCAGTGCCAGCACGATGCCCAGCATGCCCAGAAGCCACGGCACGAGCACCGCCGGGTCGAAGGCCACGATGCCGTCGAGCATCGGCGTGAAGAGCCCCACCGACATGAGGATGGACGAAGAGGTCATGCCTGGTACGATGAAGCTCAGCCCCCACAGCACGCCGCAGAAGAGGAAGCCGAAGAAGTTTTCCGGCATGGCATAAAACGCACCGTACTGCGCGTACAGCAGCACCGCCGTCAGCACAGCGAAGCAAACCGCCATCGAAAGATACGACCCGCGCGTGCGCCCCTGTAGCCCCGCCTCCTGCCAAAGCGACGGCACGGTGCCGAGGATAAGGCCGATGAAAAGGCAGGTGGCCAGCGTTTCCGACTGGCTGAACAGCAGCGAGATCAGCGCGCCGCCGCCAAAAAAGCCCGCCGCCCAGCCCGCGCCCACCGGCAGCAGCAGGGGCAGGTGTTTTTTCAGCGTGGTTTTCGGATGGGTGATGAGCTCCATCAGCGGACGGTAAATGCCGAAGATCACTGCCAGCACGCCGCCGGAGATGCCCGGCAGGATCGCGCCCGCGCCGATCACCGCGCCCTGGATCAGGCGCACAAGAGAGGCTTTCCAGTTGAACTTCATGGGTCTTAGTATCCTTTCTTCCGGTCGACAAGGTGGACGGGCGGCAGCCCGGCGGCGTAGCGGTCGAGCTCAGCGCAGAACTGCTCCACGTTTTTGTCGCAGGTGTAGCCCAGTGTGGTGTTTCCGGCCACATGCGGCGTGAGCAGCAGGTTTTTCGCCGCACGCAGCGGGTGCCCGGCGGGCAGAGGCTCAGGGTCAGCCACGTCCAGCGCCGCGCCGCCGAGGTGCTGCGTGTTGAGCGCGTCGAGCAGCGCGTCCTGGTCGATGGCGGAGGCGCGGCCGATGTTCACCACATACGCCCCCTGCGGCAGCAGCGCCATGCGCTGCGCGTCCAGAAGCCCGGCGGTCTCCGCCGTGCCGGGCAGACACATCACCAGAAGGTCAGTCTCCGGCAGCAGTGCATCGAGGTCACTGAGCGCGCGCACCTCGTCAAACGCCGGGTCGCCGGGGCGCGCCGTGCGGCGCACGCCCACCAGCCGCGCGGGCGAAAACGCGCGCACGCGGCGGGCGAACTCCGTGCCGATGTCGCCCGTGCCCAGCACGGTGACGCGGCTGCCGCGCAGCGAGCGGATGCCGTCCGGCAGCGTTGCCCAGCCGCCGCTCCGGATGAGTTCGGTGTACTCCTCCTGCCGCCGCAGCAGCATCAGGCACACCATCACCAGATGCTCCGCGATGGTCACGCCGTAGCAGCCCGAGGAGTTGGACAGAAGGCAGCTCTCGTCGGGGTAGAGCGCCTCGTCGCACAGCCGGTCGACGCCCGCCCAGCAGCAGTGGAACCACTTGAGCCCCGTTGCGTTTTGCAGCACTTTTTTCGACGGGTGGCCGTAAAGGATCTCGCAGTCAGCCACGTTTTCCAGCGCCTCGGCGCTGGTTTCAAAGTAACGCACGGCATAGCCGTTTTTCGCCGCGGCGGCGTTGAGCTGCGCGCGGTGCGCAGGGGTGAGAAAGCCTGCGATCACACCAATGGTTTTACTCATGAGAAAGCTCCTTTAATACTTCTTCGGCACAGCGCATGCCGTCGGCTGCGGCGGAGAGAATGCCGCCCGCGTAGCCCGCGCCCTCGCCGCAGGGATACAGCCCGCGCAGTGCGGACTGATACGTTTCGTCGCGCAGGATGCGCACCGGGGAGGAAGAGCGCGTTTCCACCGCCGTGAGCACCGCGTCGGGAGCGTCAAACCCGCGCAGCTTGCGCCCCAGTACGGGCAGCGCCTCGCTCAGCGCCTCGCACACAAACGGCGGCAGACACTCGTGCAGGTCACAAAAGCGCACGCCGGGGCGGTAGCTCGGTGTCACGCGGCCGGGCGCGGCGGACGGCCTTCCGGCGAGAAAATCGCCCACCAGCTGCGCCGGGGCAGTGTAGTCTCCGCCGCCGAGGTGGAACGCTGCCTCCTCCAGCCGCCGCTGGAACGCCACGCCCGAGAGTACGTCGTCTCCGCCGAAATCCTCCGGCGTGACGGACACGAGCAGTCCGCCGTTGATGTTCTCGCCGTCGCGCGCCAGCTCGCTCATGCCGTTGGTCACCACGCGCCCCGGTTCGCTCGCCGCAGCCACCACCTGTCCGCCCGGACACACACAGAATGAAAATACGCCCCGCCCTGCAGCAGTGTGCGCGGAGAGCTTGTATGTGGCGGCGGGCAGCGCCGGGTGCCCGGCGAAGCGCTTGTACTGCGCGGCGTCCATGTCGCACTGGCGGTGCTCGATGCGCACGCCCACGGCGAAGGGCTTGCGCTCCATCGGCACGCCGCGCGCGGCCAGACAGGCAAACGTGTCGCGGGCGCTGTGCCCCGGCGCGAGGACAACGTGCCGCGCGGGCAGCGTGTACGCCTCCTCGCCGGACGCCACGCGCAGCGCGCTCAGCTGCGCGCCATCAAAGAGGAAATCGACGGCCTGATGGCCAAAGCGGATGTCCGTGCCCAGCGACAAAAGCTCGGCGCGCAGATTTTTCAGCACCGCATGCAGCCGGTCGGTGCCCACATGGGGCTTTGCGTCGATGAGGATGTCCTCCGGCGCGCCGCAGCGCACAAGCTGCTCCAAAATAAAGGCGTGGCGCACATCCTTCGTGCCGGTGTTGAGCTTGCCGTCGGAAAACGCGCCTGCGCCGCCCTCGCCGAACTGCACGTTGGAGGCGGGGTCGAGCACCCCGGTCTGCCAGAAGCGGCGCACGTCCTCCTGCCGCTGCTCCACGCGCTGCCCGCGCTCGAGCAGGATGGGCTGCGCGCCGCAGCGGGCAAGCACCAGCGCGCAGAAAAGCCCCGCCGGACCCGCGCCGATGACCACCGGGCGCGTTTGCGGCGCCGCCATGCGCGTGGGCAGCGCATAGCGCTCCGGCGCCCACACAGAGGCGGTTTTCGCGCGGCGCAGCACCGCAGCCTCGTTTTTTACCTCCACGGCGGCGGCGTACAGAAAGCTCACGCCGTCGCGCGCGTCGATCGACCGCCGCAGCGCCCGGCAGGACACGATCTCGCGTTCATTTATGTGCAGCGCCGCCGCAGCCTTCGCCCGCAGCACCGCGATCTCCTCGCCGGGCTTTAGCTTCAGCCCGTCCACTCGCAGCATGTGCGCACCGTCCTTTTCCGGTATTTTCCACTATTTTAGTATACCCGGCCGCCGCGCGCAAGGTCTGCCGGAAAAAATTAATAGAAATCTCAATCTTTTCCTCTGCCATGTCCGCAGGGGAGCGCAGCGTGTGCGCCGGGGACGGTTTTCTATGAAAAGTGTCAGAAACGCGTAAAATTTTTTTGCTTTTTCTTTCAGAGTATGCTATACTTCGCTTATCAATGGTTTTCGTCCCCGCCGCGCGGCTGCGGCGGGCCATTAAAACGGAAGGAGGGCGAAGCACTTGGAAACGCAGTATGCCATTGAAATGCTGAATATCACCAAAAGGTTCCCAGGTATCATCGCCAACGACAACATCACCCTCCAATTAAAAAAGGGTGAGATCCATGCCCTGCTGGGCGAGAACGGCGCCGGAAAATCCACGCTGATGTCGGTGCTGTTCGGGCTGTATCAGCCGGAGGAGGGCATCATCAAGAAGGATGGACAGATCGTGTCCATCAAGGACCCCAACGACGCCACGGCGCTTGGCATCGGTATGGTGCACCAGCACTTCAAGCTGGTGGAGGTGTTCACCGTGCTCGACAACATCATCCTCGGCGCGGAGACGACCAAAATGGGCTTCCTCCAGAAAAAGGAAGCGCGCAGGAAAGTGGAGGAGCTTTCCAAGCGCTACGGCCTGCACGTTGACCTCGACGCCAAGGTGGAGGACATCACTGTGGGCATGCAGCAGCGCGTGGAGATCCTCAAGATGCTCTACCGCGACAACGAGATCCTCATCTTCGACGAGCCCACCGCCGTGCTCACCCCGCAGGAGATCGAGGAACTGATGGCCACGATGAAGGAGTTCGCCCGCGAGGGTAAGTCCATTCTCTTCATCTCCCACAAGCTCAACGAGATCATGGAGGTCAGCGACCGCGTGACCGTGCTGCGCAAGGGCAAGTATGTGGGCACCATCGAGACCGCCAGCACCAACAAGCAGGAGCTGTCCAATATGATGGTCGGCCGTCCGGTGCAGCTGGAGGTCAAAAAGGGCCCCGCGAACCCCACGGACGAGGTTTTGCGCGTGGAGCACCTGTGCGTGCCGTCGCACCTGCAAAAGCGCAACGCCGTCAACGACGTGTCGTTCACCGCACATGCCGGGGAGATCGTCTGCATCGCCGGTATCGACGGCAACGGCCAGAGCGAGCTGGTGTACGGCCTGACGGGGCTTGAAAAGCTCTCCGGCGGCAGCATCACGCTCTGCGGCAAGGACATTTCGCACGCCAGCATCCACGCCCGCGGCGAAAATATGAGCCACATTCCTGAGGACCGCCACAAGCACGGCCTCGTGCTCGACTTCTCGCTCGAGGAGAACATGGTGCTCCAGCGCTTCCGCGAGCCCAAGTTTGAAAACCACGGCTTTATCAACAAGCGCGCCGTGCGCGAGTACGCCGACTACCTCATCGACCGCTTCGACGTGCGCAGCGGCCAGGGCGCTGTTACCCGCGCTCGCTCAATGTCCGGCGGCAACCAGCAAAAGGCCATCATCGCCCGCGAGGTCGACCGCGACAAGCCCCTTGTCGTGGCCGTGCAGCCCACGCGAGGGCTGGACGTGGGCGCGATTGAGTACATCCACAGTCAGCTTGTCGCCCAGCGCGACGAGGGCAAGGCCATCCTGCTCGTCTCGCTGGAGCTGGACGAGGTGATGAGCCTGTCCGACCGCATTCTTGTGATGTACGAGGGTGAGATCGTCGGCGAGCTCGACCCCAAGCAGACCACCGTTGCCGAGCTCGGCCTGTACATGGCCGGAGCCAAGCGCAACAGAAGAGAGGAGGCGGCAGCCCAATGAAAAAGAGTCCTCTGCTGCAGCGCGAGGGCGTGCAGTCCGTTCTCTCGTCGCTCATCTCCATCCTCATCGGCCTGGCCGTGGGCAGCGTGGTCATTCTGGTCGTGGGTCTGACCAGCAAAAACCTTTCGCTCTCCGCCGCGTGGGACGGCATCCGCATCATGTTTGCGGGTCTGTTCTCCACCGGACGCGACGCCGTCGGTACTCTGACCTGGGGCTTCAACACCCGCAGCATCGGCAACATGCTCTTCCGCGCCACGCCGTTGATCATGACGGGCCTTTCCGTGGGCATGGCCTACAAGACCGGCCTTTTCAACATCGGCGCGCCGGGACAGTACCTCATGGGGACGCTCGCCTCGCTGTACATTGCGCTCGGCCTCCCCTCCGACACCATTCCCTCTGCCGTGATCTGGCTGCTGGCCTTCCTCGGCGGCATGCTGGCGGGCGCGATCTGGGGCGCGATCCCCGGCCTTTGCAAGGCGCTGCTCAATATCAACGAGGTGCTCGCGTGCATCATGACCAACTGGATCGCCGCCAACCTCGTCACCTGGATGTTTGACATCAGCCCCTTCAAAAACGTCACCGAGTCCACCAAGACCGCCTACATCTACAAGACCTCCTTCAACGGCGTGGAGACGGCGAAGATGGGGCTTGACAAGCTCTTCCCCGGCTCGCAGGTCAACGGCGGCATCCTCATCGCCATCCTCTTCTCCGTGCTGGTGTATGTGATGATGTCCAAGACCACCTTCGGCTACCAGCTCAAAGCCTGCGGCGCCAACCGCCATGCCGCGCGCTACGCCGGTATCGCTGACAAGCGCAACATCGTGCTCTCCATGGCCATCGCCGGTGCGCTGAGCGCGGCGGGCGCGTCGCTGTACTATCTGGCGGGCAACACCGAGTTCTTCTGGTCGACGTACCAGTCCCTGCCGGGCACGGGATTCAACGGCATCCCCGTGGCACTGCTGGCCTCCTGCCACCCCATCGGTATCGTGTTTGCGGCGATGTTCATGTCCATGCTGGACATTGCGGGTCTGCAGCTGACCAACCTCACCGCCTACAACGAGTATATCACCGACGTGATCATCGCCGTAATCGTGTACCTGAGCGCCTTCTCGCTGGTGATCCGTATGTGGCTGGGGCAGCGCGGCAAGAAGAAGTCCGCCGACGCCGCCAATGCCAACGCTGAGCCTGCGGCTCCCGTTTCCGCCGCCGCAGAGAAAGGAGAGGACGCACAATGACATTCCTCATTCAGCAGACCCTCATCTACGCCGT
>CAYPLM010000012.1:0-22262 GCA_964411575.1 uncultured Oscillibacter sp.
CGGCAATAATAGTGGGAGAAGGTATGGCTGCCGATCTCCTGGCCGGGTGTACCCGCAATCTTTTCGATCAGGCTGGGCGCGTAGAAGCACGGAGCCTCCTGCTCGTTCCGGCCGATCTTTCCAAAGCAGCGGTAGCCGGACAGCGCAGGGTTGTCATACGTCGGCTTTTGCGCGGGGAAGTATTTTCTGACTTCGGCCTCGCTTTCTGCAAACTGAAAGCCGACCGTCGCCCAGGTGGCATGGATGCCGTGCCTTTGGAACAGCTCGAGCATCCGGGGGATCGCTTTTCGTCCGCCAAGAACGTTGGCCTCATATTCCCTTAATTCCCAACCGTCCTGCATACCCCAGAACAGCTCAAAGTCAAGGGAGATGATCAATGTGGGCTGGTTCATTGCTGACCTGTCAGCTCCTCGTAATTGTGTTCAAAATCGATCAAAATCGGGTGATGCTTCCACACCCGCTCCGCCTCCGGCGGCAGCTGCACGTAGTCGCCGTATCTCACTTTCAGGAAATCCTCCGGCGACAGGATGGCATGGTAGAAGTGCCCTTGAAAGGGAGCAAGACGATAGCCGCCGAGCATGTCTGCCGGGAAGTAGCGGCGGCAATTCTCTATCGTGTCTGAGCAAAAGAGCGGAAGGTCTTCCCGGTCGTTCCAGCGAGACATCCAGGCGCGCGCCTTTCTTCGCAGCAGCGGGCGCATTCCCTTCGGGGCGCAGAGCAGGAGCCGCTCGATAAGTCCACTCATTCCGCCCCTACCGCTGATATGCTCCTTGGAATAAAGAAGCTCCACCGCACAGGCAAAATACTGTAAGCCTCTTGACAGTCTTCCGGGCGCAACACGGTCGCAGGGCGCGATATCCACGAAGATGCCCTTGTGATATGCCTTATCCCTCTCCCGCTCGTCCTGAAGAAAGACCGTATGGTCTTTTCTGATCTTGACAAAATTCTGCTCAAAGTCGGGTGCGTTTTCTTTATACTGCAAAAGGTAGCCCGTCGGGGCAGCTGTATCCCACAGGGCAATCAGCCTGTTATAGTCCTGCCGCGGCATGACAATATCAATGTCGTCATCCCACGGGATAAAGCCACCGTGGCGGACAGCGCCGATCAGGGTCCCGAATGCGAGCGTATAGTGCAGGCCGTGCGCGGCGCAGAAATCGTGAATAACGTCCATGATATCTAATTCTGCGTCCCACAGCCGCTGCAGCTGTGAATTGTCGTATGTCACGGAGTGCCCCCCCCCCCGTCGAACAAACGTTCTTCTTGATCTCAGAGGAGGATATGCCTCTTGTTCTCTGCATCCTGACAACACCTTTGCCGTTGTCCTCACAGAACTTCACTGCTGCCTGAAACCCACTGTGTGTCTGATCTTCGCCGACTGCAAAGACATCGAAATCAAATTTCCGGATGTCTGTGTCGACGTCGCGGTAAACAACGACCTCGTCCACCACGCGCAGCGAGCTGGCAAGCTCGACCCGCTCCGTCGTTGTATATAACGTGGATACGTTGGATTTGTACTTGCTGATGCAGGCGTCATCCTGTACTGCCACGATCAGATAATCGCCTAACGCTTTTGCATTTTGAAACAGGCGCAGATGCCCCAAGTGAAAGTAGTCAAAAACGCCGAAGGTAATCACTTTTTTCATGCTGTCAGCCTCCTTTTATCCTACAGACCCATGAGAAACTGCCACAGGCTCATCGCCTGATACTCCTGATCGAACTGAAGCCGCACCTCGTTGGCGTAGACGAAGAAGCCGAAAAAGCACACCACTGCGAGAACCGAGATCAGGCGGTAGGAGCGGCGGGTGAAGATGTTGCCGAGCATGTTGGGCAGACAGCAGAGCGTGCCCAGCTCAAAATAGGTGGCCATGCGGGCAAACATGTTTGCGCCCGACTGCGTGCCCATGCTCATAAAGGCCAGCGAGATGATGCTCATATGAATGAGCACGTTGTCCATCCGCGTGCTTTTGCGCAGCGCCCAGCTCCGAAACGCAAGACTGATGATCGGCGTGACCGCGTACACGCTCAGACGGAAGAGGTTGATGGTGGCATCGTCGAACACCTCGTAATCCGCGAGGGTCTTGCCCAGATCGTTGGCCTGCTCCATAAACGCCGTGACGGACGCTTCAAAGTTCATCATCAGCACCACCATCGCCGCCACGAACAAAAACGTGAAGCTCCGCCACGGCTTCACCACAAAAAACGGCAGCACCGCAAAGGCCAGCGCATAGGTGTGAAAGAGCATGGCAACAAATATGATGAGATAGTAGCGCAGCCAATGCCGCTTTTCAAGCTGCGGGAAGGCCAGCACGGCCACCGCCATGGCCAGCACCTGCTTGAGCGCGGCCAGCGTGAAAGCGAAAGTACCAAGCGTGAAATAGAGAAACACGCTGAAGACAAAATGCTGCGAATAGCGCTTGAGAAAGCGCAGAATGCCGGCCTGCGTGATAAACGAGGTGATGAGAATGAGCATCTGCGCGTTGCAGCCCAGGCTTTTCAGCAAGCTCCGGAAAGCAAAAAAGAGCGGGTTTTTGAAGATGTTGAGGTTTTCCGGCTCGGAGAGGAACTCCGCCAGCGTGGGCGCGCCAATGTAGCCGGAGATGTAGTTCCAGGTGTCGTTATAGCTGGTGCGAAGCCCCGCAAACAGCGTCAGCACCACCACCAGCAGCACATACGCGCTGTCTCTCCACACGCTGTAGCGTCTGCCGTCGGCAAGCGCGGCGCGGGTGTTCTGTTCGGAAATATAGGATAAAAGCAGCGACACAACAAACGCCGCAAGCAGTTTTGTCATAAGCAGTTACCGCCCTGTAGATCTTCGTCGAGGGCGGATATGCCCACCGTCCCATCTTTTATTATATCAGCTTTATGGGAAAAGTAAATCATGAAATGCAAAGAAATCGTCAAAAAACCAACGCTTAAGGCCAGGGTTCTTTGACGATTTCACTTGTTGTCGGTCTTATCGCCCGGTGCACATGGCATCGGCGACGTAGAGTCCCATTGCGCCGGACTGGCTCAGCCCGCGGCACACGCCGCTGCCGTCACCAATGATGTAGACGTTGTCGGTGATGGCAAAGTTCCGGTCGAACTCGGGGCGGATGGAATAGTACTTGCTCTCGCAGCCGTAGAGCAGCGTGTCGTCGTTGGCGGTGCCGGGGGCGACACGGTCAAGCGCGTAGAGCGTTTCGATGATATTGGTGAGGATGCGGTGGGGCAGCACGAGCGAAATATCGCCCGCCGTGGCCTTGAGCGTGGGCACGACGGAGTTCTGCGCCAGACGGTGCTCGTTGGTGCGCCGCCCGCGCACAAGGTCGCCGAAGCGCTGCACGAGAACGCCGCCGTTTCCGATCATGTTGGCCAGACGCGAGATGTACTCCACATACTCCGTCGGCTGGTCGAACGGCTCGGTGAAGTGGATGGAGGAGAGGATGGCGAAGTTGCAGTTGTCGGTCTTGCGCTCGGGCTCGGCAAAGGCGTGGCCATTGGCAGTGATGATGCCGTGGTTGTTCTCCGCCGAGACAAGGCCGCCCTGGTTGAAGCAGAACATGCGGCAGCGGTCCTCGAAGGTCTTGGTGCGGTAGAGGATCTTGGGCTCGTAAATCTGGCTGGAAAACTCGCGCCAGATCACGTCCTTCATCTCCACGCGCACGCCGATATCCACATGGTTCGAGCGCATGGGGATGCCGAAGTCCTCGCAGAAGCGAGACACAAACGCCGCGCCGCCGCGCCCGGTGGAGATGATGATGTTTTTCGCGCGCAGCGTCTCGCCGTTGCCGTAGTACAGCAGATACTCTCCCTCGCTGCGCTCCACACGCTCGCAGTCCCAGTGCGGCAGAAGCGCCGTGCCGTCCTCGCCGATGGCGTGGATGAGGTTTTGCATGGTGAGGTAGTTTTTGTCAGTGCCCAAGTGGCGCACGTTCATATCCAGCAGACGCAGGTTATTTTGCAGACACTTGAGCTTGAGCGTCTCGTTGGAGTGGAAAATGGGGGGCAGACCCGCCGTGCAGTGCTCGGCAAGCACCTTGTCCACCTCGCCAATGTAGTGGTTGGCAAGCTCGTCGCCCAGCTCCTCGCCCAGCGTGCCGCCGTAGGCCGTGCCGAGGTTGAACTTGCCGTCGGAAAATGCGCCCGCACCGGCAAAGCCGCTGGTGATGGAGCAGGTTTTGCAGTGCACGCAGCCGCGCTCGCGCCCGGCCGGGCAGTGGCGCTGCTCGAGCATGCTGCCGCGCTCGGTGATGGCAATGGATCTGTGCGGGTCATTGCGGTGCAGCCGGTAGGCGGCCATCAGTCCGCCGATCCCGCCGCCGATGATCACGGTATCAAAGCTTTGCATAGTAAGACCCTCCCTGAGTGGATCGGTATATTGCACAAAACAGGGTATCACAATTTGTGCGTTTTGTCAATCAGGCTTGCGTTCGGCAAACCACATGTTCCATTGAAATCGATATGCGCGCGCCACGGCCTCGTCCGCGCACACCAGCGTGACGTGTGTGCCGGGGTGGTCGTAGCCGTAATCCATGATGCGGCGCAGCACGGCATAGCTCCCCGCGCCGTCCGCGCAGCCATAGCGGTCGAGGCTGCCGTCATAATCCTCCGCAGCGGGCAGGGCGCAAACGCTGCCCACGGCGATCTCCACGCGCGTCATCGGTTCAGATACGCACGGCACTTTGCCTGCGCCTCGCGCGCAAGCGCCGCCTCGTCCACGCCGACAAGCTGCCCGTGCGCCACGGTCACGCGGCCATTGACCACAGTGTAGTCCACCGCGCCGCGCACGCCCACGGTGGCCAGCACGCTCTTCGGGTCGAACGCCGCGCCCACCAGCTCCAGCCGCCCGGCGTCGATCAAAAACAGATCGCAGCACTTGCCGCTCTCCAGAGAGCCGAGGTCGTCGCTGCGACCCAGCAGGTGCGCGCTGCCGCAGGTTGCCATTTTCAGCACGTCGTACCCACTCGGCGCGTCGGCGCTGGCAGTAAGCCGGTGCAGCAGAAACGCCGTGCGCAGCTCCTCCATCAGGCTTGAGCCGTCGTTGGAGGCCGAGCCGTCCACGGCCAGCCCCACCGGCACGCCCAGCCGGAGCATCTCCGGCACACGGGCAACGCCGGAGGCGAGCTTCATGTTGGAGATGGGGCAGTGCGCCACGCCGGTCTGCGTGCGCGCAAGCACGCGCAGCTCCTCGTCGTTAAAGTGGATACCGTGGGCAAACCACACGTCGCTGCCCGTCCAGCCCAGCCTTTCCATGTACTCCAACGGCCGCACGCCCTCGCGCGCAAGCATGAAGGCTTCCTCGTCCTTCGTCTCGCACAGGTGCGTGTGTAGGCGCACATGCCGCTCACGCGCAAGCACGGCGCTCTCGCGCAGCAATTCAGCCGACACGGAAAACGGCGAGCAGGGAGCCAGCGCCACACGATGCATCGCGCCGAACGACGGGTCGTGATAGCGCGCGATGGCGCGCTCACTGTCGCGCAGAATTTCGTCCACGCGCTGCACTACGCTGTCTGGCGGCAGCCCGCCGTCCTTTTTGGACAGATCCATGCTGCCGCGCGAGGCGTACATGCGCATGCCCAACGCGTCCGCCGCAGCAAACTGCGCGCCCAGCAGGTCGCCGCTGCCGGCAGGGAAAACATAGTGGTGGTCAAAGCAGGTGGTGCAGCCGTGCTTCATCAGCTCGCCCATGCCGGTGAGCGAGGAGAGGCGCACAACCTCTTCGTCAAGGTTTTTCCAGATCTCATACAGCGTTTTCAGCCAGTCGAACAGCTCCATGTTCTGCACCTCCGGCAGGTTGCGCGAAAACACCTGGTAGAGGTGGTGGTGCGTGTTGACAAGGCCAGGGTAACAGAGCATGCCGCTCGCGTCCACGGTTTCGTCCGCCGCGTGCGAAAGTCCCGCGCCGATGGCGCGGATAATGCCGTTTTCGGCATAGAGATCCACGTTTTCGTACACTCTGTCCTGCGCGTCGCAGGAGACAAGCGTGCGGATGTTGCGGATGAGCAGAGTTGACATAACATTCCTCCTTGCTGTTCCGGGAATAAGGAAAGCACCCGCGGCGGGTGCTTTCCCTCTGTGTGTCAGCGTTCTTCGCGGAAGTAATTGGTGCCCAGCGAGGCGGGGGGCTGCTTGTCGCGGTTGTTGCGGATGCTGGTGAAAATCAGCACGATCACCGTGACAACGTAGGGCAGGATCTTGTATAGCTGCGTGGGGATGAACGAGATCACCACACGCAGGTACATGATCATCAGTGCGCCGAACAGCACGCTGCCCCAGATGGCGTTGAGCGGACGCCACAGGCAGAAGATCACCAGCGCCACGGCCAGCCAACCCACACCGGAAAGGCCCTCGTGGTTCCACACGCCGCCCGCAATGGTCATGATGTACACCATGCCGCCGATGGCGCTGATGCCGCCGCCGATGACGGTGGCCAGATACTTGTAGCGCGTGACGTTGATGCCCGCAGCGTCAGCCGTGGCGGGACTCTCGCCCACGCTGCGCAGGTACAGGCCGCTGCGGCTCTTGTTGAGGTAGAAGTACATCACCACGGCGCAGGCCACAGCAAGGTAGAAGAAAAAGCTGTTGCCGAAGAGAATTTTGCCCACCACAGGGATGTTTTGCAGCGCAGCGGGGAAGGGGGGATTCTGGAAGTAGCCTTTGAGCATGTTGCTGACGGAAATGTAGCCGTTTTCGCTCACGCGCATGTACTCGCCGATGAACTGTCCCACGCCCGTGCCGAAGATGGACAAAGCAAGACCCGTGACGTTCTGGTTGGCGCGCAGGGTGATGGTGAGGAAGCTGAAGATCAACGAGGCGATGGCACCGGCGAGGAAGGCGCACAGCACGCCGATGAAGATAGCGACAAAGCCGTTGGGGGAGCCGGAAAACTTTTCGTAGTAGTACACGCCGCCAAGCCCCATCGCGCCGCCCATGAACATGATGCCCTCGACGCCGAGGTTGAGGTTGCCGGATTTTTCGGTGAGGATCTCGCCCAACGTGCCAAACAGCAGCGGCGTGCCGTAGGTGATGGCGGCGACAATGAGCGCGATGAACAGCGTCATAAATTCAGACATTACTTAGCCGCCTCCTTTTCCTGCTTCGACGAGCGGAAGATGAGCCTGTAGTTGATGAAGAACTCGCATCCGAGCATGCAGAAGAGCAGAATGCCCGTGATGATGTCGGAAATCGAGGCCGGCACGGCGAGGCGCGTTTGCAGCGTTTCCGCGCCCTTGTCGATCACGGCCAGCAGCATCGAAATGGCGATCATCGCAAACGCGTTGAGCTGGCTGAGCCACGCCACCGTGATGGACGTGAAGCCCACGCCCGCCGCCACACCGTCGTAGAGCGTGGTGTTTGCGCCGGAGGCCACGATAAAGCCCACAAGACCAGAGATCGCACCGGAGAGGAACATGGTGCGCATCATCACACGCCCCACGTTCATGCCCGCGTAGCGCGCGGTGTTGATCGAGTCGCCGATGACGGCGATCTCATAGCCGTGCTTGGTGTGGTTCATGTAAACGTGCATGAACACCACCAGCACCAGCACGATGATCCACCCGCAGTGCACGCCGAACACCTTCGGCAGCACAGCAGCCTTGTCGAACTGCGGGATAATCTGCGAGCCGGGCCGCCCCTCCCACGGGCCGCCCTGCAGCCATTTGACCACGCCGATGATGATGTAGTTCATCATCAGGGTGAAAAGCGTCTCATTGGTGTTCCATTTTGCCTTGAAGAACGCAGGGATCAGCGCCCACACGCCGCCGGCCACGGCACCCGCCACGCCCATGATCACCAGCAGCAGCGCCGACGGGACTTTGCCCACCCAGTAGAGGGCGAAGTAGCTCGCCGCGATGGCGCCCGCCGTGATCTGACCCTCGGCACCGATGTTCCAGAAGCGCATTTTGAAGCACGGGGCAATGGCCAGTGCGCAGCCCAGCAGGGGGACGGCGATCTTAATGGTCTGGCGGAGGGCGGTCTTTTTGCCCAGTGCGCCGGTGAGGATGGTTTTATAGCCGTCGATGGGGGTGGCTCCGTCGGGCAGGGCGATCATCATCACCAGCCCGCCCAGGATCAGCGCTACCACGATGGATGCCAGGCGGATGCACCACACCTTCCACGGCTCCATGGTGTCGCGCTTGGCAAGACGGATCAGGGGCACTTTCTTCTCGTTATGCATGAACTGCTTCCTCCTCTCCGCCGCCCACGCGGGTCATCATCAGGCCGATCTGTTCCTTGGTGGCGGTGCGGGCATCCACGATGCCGCTGACCTTTCCGCCGCAGAGCACGAGGATACGGTCGCACAGCTCCAGCAGCACGTCCAGATCCTCGCCCACGAACACCACGGCCACGCCCTTCATCTTCTGCTCGGTCATGAGGTTATAAATGGTATACGAGGTGTTGATGTCCAGACCGCGCACGGCATAGGCCGACATCAGCACGTTCGGCGCGGAGGCGATCTCGCGTCCGACGAGCACCTTCTGCACGTTGCCGCCGGACATACGCCGCACGGGGAAGTTGGTGTCGGGGGTGACGACCTCCAGCTCCTTCCAAACGCTCATGGCAAGCTCATTGGGGTCTTTCCGGTTGACGAACACGCTCTTGCCCTTGCGCCAGGAGCGCAGCATCATGTTTCCCGTCATGCCCATCGAGCCCACAAGCCCCATGCCCAGACGATCCTCGGGCACGAAGGCCAGCGCCACACCTGCCTTCTTGATCTGCATGGGCGTTTTGCCCACCAGCTCGCTGGCAGCGGTGCCCTCGGGCGTGTACTGGATGCTGCCCTCGGCCACGGGGTACAGCCCCGCGATGGACTCGAGCAGCTCGCGCTGTCCACTGCCGGCGATGCCCGCCACGCCTAAAATCTCGCCGCCCATAGCGGTAAAGGAAACGTGGTCGAGGCGCACGACGCCCTCGGCGTCGTAACAGGTGACGTCCTTGAGCGTGAGACGCGGCACGGGGTTTTCGTACTTCGGGCGGTCGATGTTGAGCGTGACAGCGTGGCCGACCATCATGTCGGTGAGCGCCTGCGGGTTTGTCTCGGCGGTGTTGACGGTGCCGATGTACTGCCCCTTGCGCAGCACGGCCACCTTGTCGGAAAGCGCCATCACCTCGTGCAGCTTGTGCGTGATGATCACGATGGCCTTGCCGTCGGCGCGCATGTTGCGCAGCACGGCGAAGAGCTTTTCCGTCTCCTGCGGGGTGAGCACGGCGGTGGGCTCGTCGAGAATGAGGATATCCGCGCCGCGGTAGAGCACCTTGACGATCTCCACCGTCTGCTTTTGCGACACAGACATGTCGTACACCTTTTTGGTCGGGTCGATGTCAAAGCCATAGCGCGCGCAGATCTCGCTGACTCTGGCGTTGGCGGCCTTGATGTCCAGCCGCCCCGGCTCGTCCAGGCCGAGCACGATGTTCTCCGCAGCGGTGAACACGTCGACGAGCTTATAGTGCTGGTGAATCATGCCGATGTGGTTGGCGAAGGCGTCCTTCGGTGAGCGGATGGAGGTGAGCTTGCCGTTGACGAAGATCTCGCCCTCATCGGGGAAGTAGATGCCGGCGAGCATATTCATCAGCGTCGTCTTGCCGCTTCCGTTTTCTCCCAGCAGGGAGAGGATCTCGCCGTAGTTAATCTGAAGGTCGATGGCATCATTGGCCACCACCTTGCCGAAGCGCTTTGTGATGTGCTTCAGCTCGATTGCGCATGCTTTGTCCAAGGTCCTGTCATCCTTTCCTGTATCAGGCTGCAGCGACCGTATCGGAGGAAAGCAGGGGAAAAAGCTCCGATAGATCTCTTACCACATATTCTAACATATCTTATCGAATCTGTAAATGAAAAACCGTTTGGCGAATCTGTCAAAAGTGAAGGGAAAAATTTGGGCAATTCAACAAAAAGTTTGTCGGCCAAAAAAATTTTCAGCCGGAAACGCAAAAAAAGCAGCCCGGTGGGCTGCTTTTTCGTTTTGCAGTTGTTACTCCGTGATGAACGGGAGCAGCGCGATCTGGCGGGCGCGCTTGATCGCCTCGGTCAGCTGACGCTGATGCATGGCGCAGGTGCCGGTGGTCCTGCGGGGCAGGATCTTGGAGCGCTCGGAAATGAAGCGGCGCAGCTTGGCGGCATCCTTGTAATCAATATACTCGCACTTGTCAACGCAGAACTGGCAAACCTTCCTGCGCTTGCGGTTTGCACCGGCGGCGCGGGGGGCTCTGTTTTCGCGTTCCATAGCCATGGATGTATCCTCCTTATCAGATTTGGGTTAGAACGGAAGGTCTCCGTCCTCTTCGACTTCGGCGAAGCCGCCGCTCACAGGAGCGGAATAGCTCTCCACAGGGGAGCCGTAGGCCGGCGGGGCATAATCGCCGCCGGAAGCGCCTTCGCGCTGTCTGCTGTCACCAAAGTACACGTTGTCGGCAACGACCTCAACGGCCGTGCGCTTGTTACCATCTTTATCGGTCCAGTCGCGGGTCTGAAGACGACCCTCGACGATGGCCATGCGACCCTTGGTGAAATACTTCGAGACGAACTCAGCCGTATTGCGCCAGGCCACAATGTCGATCCAGTCGGTCCCTTTTTCGCCGCTCTGCGATTTGAAATCGCGGTCGCAGGCAATGCGGAAGCTGGTCACAGCGATACCGCTTTGCGTGCGGCGCAGCTCGGGATCGCGGGCCAGACGACCCATGATAACGATCTTGTTGAGCATAGCCTTGCCTCCTTACTCGTCCTTGCAGACGATCATGGAGCGGATGATGCCGTCGGTAATGCGGAGAATACGATCCAGTTCCTTGGGGAATTCCGGAGCGCTGGTGAAGGAGATCAGCACATAGTACCCTTCGGTAATGTAGTTGATCGCGTAGGCCAGCTTACGCTTGCCCCACTCCTCCACCTCCATCGCGGAGCTGTTCTGCTCCACCAGGGTCTTAAACTTCTCGGTCAGCGCGGCGACGCCTTCCTCACCCTGGGCGGGGTCGATGATGAAAACGACCTCATAGTTGGCGGAAATCTTTGCCATTGTTGCACCTCCTTTTGGACTGATGGCCCACGCGCGCGGCGTGAGCAAGGATCTGTCCGCATGAGCGGACTTTACTATTATACCGATCTTTCTCCCAAAGTCAAGCGCTTTTTTCGCATTTTTTGCCTTTTTTGAAAAAAGAACGGCAGACGAGCTGCCGTTCTTTCTGTTGGATGGGTTCAGGTCTCGAATCCGGGGATGGGCCAGGTGGGGGTCTTGCCTTCGTAAAGCTCCTCGATGCCCTGCGCGGCCATATAGGACGCGCGGTGCGCCGCCTCGACGGTGTTGCCGCCGATGTGCGGCAGGATGATCACGTTTTCGAGCGTGAGCAGCGGGTTGGCGGGGTCGACGGGCTCCTGTGCGATGGCATCGAGTCCGGCTCCGGCGATCACACCGTCGCGGCAGGCCTCGTAGAGCGCCTGTTCGTCGACGAGCGTGCCGCGGGCGGTGTTGATGAGGAAGGCGGAGGGCTTCATCTGCGCGAGGCTCTCGCGGTTGATGATGTGGCGGGTCTGCGGCGTGTTGGGCGCATGAAGGCTAAGATAGTCGCTTTCGGTGAAGAGGCGATGCAAGTCGTCCGTCACCTCCACGCCCTGCGGAAAGCGGTCGGGGGCGAGATAGGGGTCGTAGGCGAGCACCTTCATCTCCATGGCCAGCGCGCGCTTTGCAAGGCGGCTGCCGACGTTGCCGCAGCCGTAAAGACCGAGCGTTTTTCCGTCAAGCGTGGTCTTGTGGATTTTCAGTTTTGCCTTATAATAGTCACTGACCCAGGTTTTTTGCAGGGCGGTGACATTGCGGCTGCAATAAAGCATCAGCAGCAGGGCTGTTTCCGCAACCGAGGTGCTGTTGGCGATGGGCGCATATACGCAGCGCACACCGTGCTCCCGCGCCGCCTGCAGGTCGACCGCGTCGTACCCGGCACCGTGACGGGCGAGCGCTTTGAGCTTAGGCGCCGCCTCGAACACCTCGCGCGTAATCTTGGAGATGCGCACGATGATCGCGTCGCAATCGCCGATGTCGCGGATGATATCCGCCGTCTCAAAGCCGCTGCCGTCGACGAGCGTGTGCCCGTGGCTCTCGAGCAGCGCCCGCCCCTCGGGCATCAGCTCCTGCGGCAGTAAAATTTTCCAGCCCATAGGTATGGCTCCTTTTTTGAGAATTTCCCCATATCAGGGATGATAGATTTCGTCGAGGATCTCGTAATCCTTTTCCACCAGAAGCTTATCAACCCAGGCGCGGTTGGCCGTGCCGTTGCGGGCGGCGATCCCCTTGGCTTCGTCAGCAGCCTTGAATTTCTTAGCATCCTCTAAAATGACCGCCGCATCCTTGCGCGGGATGACGATCACGCCGTCGGGGTCGGCAAGGATGATGTCGCCGGGATTGACGCTCACGCCGCCGCAGGCAATGGGCACGTTGATCTCGCCGGGGCCTTCCTTATACGGGCCGCCGGGCGTGGTGCCCGTGCAGTAGACAGGAAAGTCCCAGGTGCCGATCTCGTCGATGTCACGGATGGGGCCGTCGATGACGATACCGGCCACCTTTTTGGTGAAGTGCAGATAAGCCATCATCACCTCGCCGATGAGCGAGCGGGTGTTGTCCTCCTCATTGGAGACCACGAGAAAGTCGCCCTCGCCACAGAGGTTGAGCGCGGCGTGCAGCGTCAGGTTGTCGCCCGCACGACATTTGACCGTGTAGGCCGGGCCAACAGCCATCTGCCTGCTCGGCTTGCTGACAAGGTGAATGCGCGGGTTCATGGCGCAGCTGCGCGACATCACATCCGCCACGTTGGACGCGGGGATCTCCGCAAACTGCCGCATGATCTCGGGATCGGGCAGCTCGCGTTTGAGGTAGATGCGTTTTCCGACAGACATTGTTGATTCCTCCTAAAAAGGGTATTCTGCCTTCCGCAGGTGCTTTGCTCCCCAGCGAGGCCATTATACCGCGTCTTTCCACCAACGCAAACACCACATTTGGTCGGTTTTTCACAAGTTCTTCTTGTTGCAGGTGGTGACAACAAACGCATTGTTCAAAAACTCTGCATGGCAACAATTTCGTTTTGTACCCCGTGTAAGAAAAGAGGATTTGCTAAAGTCCCGCTGCGGCGATATACTCGCCTTATCGAATTCGCCCGCCTGTTTGCGGGCGAACCGCCTGCGCAGTGGCTGCCCCCCCGGCAAGCTGCATTCAAAAAAGAAACTCACATCTTTGATACGGGAGGAAAATTACCATGGCAATCGAATACAGGGCGCTATTGATCCTCGCATTTATGATCATCGGATTCCTTTTGAACAAGTGGCCGCGCGGTCTGACCACAATGACCTGCTGTCTTCTCTTCTGCCTGACGGGTGTGCTTGACCTCAAAACCTCTTTCAGCGGCATCACAAACAACACTGTTCTCATGATCGCCGGTCTGTTCCCCGCCATCAACGCCATGCAGCGCACCCGCGCCATGGTGAAGCTCAAGGGCATTGTCGGCATGCTGGCAAACAAGAGCGGCTTTACGCTGCTGCTGGGCTTTATGGCCATTCTGGTCGTGTTCTCGCAGTTTTTCGGCACGACGGCCGGTGTCCCCCTGCTGCTGAGCTTCCTTTGCACGCTGCCCGACGGCGACGACATCTCTGTTTCCCGTCTGGCTATCCCCGTGGCGGGTCTTGCCGCCATGTGGCAGTACACCTTCCCGGTCGGCATGTCGCTGGCGCTGCCGATGGAGCTCAACTCCTACTATGAGGCCATGATCTCCGACAGCAGCCAGCTCATCACCCTTGTCGACCTGATGAAGCTTAAGATGCTGCCCTGCCTGCTCGTCACCGCGTGGACCTTCTTCGGCTACAAGCTGATGCCCAATGTGCAGGCGAACATCGCGCTGGCCTCCAAGGGCGTCAAGGAGTCCGAGCAGCTGCCCACCTGGAAGGAATGGATCATCTACATCGTCATGATCGCCGACATGGTCTGCCTGTTCCTCGGCAGCAAGATCGGCCAGTGGATGTACCTCGTCCCCCTGATCGGTCTTTTCGTGCTGGCGTACAGCAAGGCCGTCCCCGTCCCCACCATCGTCAAGGAGATCACCAGCGACACGATCTGGATGATCGCCGGTATCCTCGTGATGTCCACGGCGCTCAACTCCAGCGGCGCCGGCAAGCTGCTCGGCGAGACCATCCTCGGCCTTCTCGGTGAGAACCCCAGCAAGGTCGTGGCTCTGCTGATCTTCGGCGGCGCGACTGGCATCATGACCAACCTGATGAGCAACATTGCCTCCCGCGCGGTCGTCACCCCCATTGCCGCCGTGACCGCCATCTCCGCAGGCTGGAACCCCGTGCCCTTCGTGCTCACGGTATCGCAGATGGCATGGTGCGCCGTGGTTCTGCCCTCCGCCTCCTCCGCCGCCGCGCTCGGCCATGCCACCTCCAACCAGCAGCTCAAGGATTCTCTCAAGTACTCGATCCCCTTCTTCTTCCTTGCGCTGGGCGGGTGCATCGTCTCCGCGCTGCTGTTCTTCTAATTTACATCTCTCATATAGAAAGGAGCATTTCTCATGCCGGATTCCATTCTCAGCGTCAACACACTCAAAGCGCGCTATTTTGCCTATAACTGCCTCGAGCTTAAGCTGCCTGGCGGCAAAACGCTGGTCGTCGACCCCTGTTTGAAGAAGGAAGGCCGCTTCAGCTGCGGCTACGACGTCGATGTGCTCGAGGGCGCCGATTATGTGTTCTGCAATCATGCCCACGAGGATCATGTGGCCTCCCTCGGCGATGTGTACGACAGATTCCACTCGCTCGTACTGGCCAATGCGGCCGTCAGCTATCAGCTCTCCCAGCTCTACGACATCCCCTATGTCCGCTTCATCCCCTTCGTGACGGGCGACGAATACGACTTTGACGCGTTCAAGATCAAAATCATCCACGGCCGCCACAACAACTATGTGCCGGGGCAGTTCATGGTGCGCCCCTCCGGCCGTCGCGACGAGCTGTGCCCCGCCGGCGGCATCAAGCTGGAATATGACGACCCCATCGCGCAGGATCTGTTCTACAAGGGCAGCATGTTCGGCAGCAACTTCCTCCTCACCACCCAAAACAACCTGCGCGTCGGCCTCTTTGCGGGCAACCCCGGCATGACAGACCCGCAGGACCGCAATACCTGGAAGACGCTGCGCCCCGACATTATCTTTGCCCACCGCGAAAAGTTCACCAACGATTACGCCAACAAGATGGCCGACATCCTCGAGATCACCGGCGCGCGCGTCCTCGTGCCCATCCACATCGAGGACGCCTACAAGGGCACCTACGACCCCGCAGAGTATGTGGCCAACGTCAACTGCGAGTGCGAGCGGCGCGGTCTTGTGGGGCGGATGCTGTTCATGGAGCGCGGACAGTGGTACGAGTTCTCCACCGGCGTGACCAAGCTGTAAAGGACGGCGACGTCTTTTTCTGCCTCTCCTCTTTTTTCAAAATGACAAAGCGCAGGGAACGCTTCTCCCTGCGCTTTGTCATTTTCCTATACAAACTCGGTGGGGTAGCGGCGGAAGACGCGCTGCGCGACCTCGATGAAGTCCTGTTCATAGTCGAGCAGCGGGTAGTCCGTGCGGTAGACGAGGCTGACCTGATTGACGTGCAGCTCGTCACGGATGCGGAAGATCCAGCAGTCACCGCCGGGCTTGTTGACCTCGTTCATGTGCAGATAGGCCACCATCGGCGACACGATGCCCACGCCCGCGCGCAGCTGTGCCATCTCGTAGATCAGGTTCTGCTGGTCGCATTCGAGAAGGATCTTAAACTTGTTGCCGCGCGAAAAATATTCATCCAGGCTCTCGCGCAGGCGGTTGCCCTGCCGCTGCAGGATGAACGGCAGCTCCTGCAGCTCGCTGAGCGTGACGCCCTCGCGGCGGTAGCGCGCGAAGCGCTCCTCCCAGTCGTTGGGGAAGTATTGCTTCAAAAGCTCCAGCGAGAGGCAGCACGCCGCCTTTTCCTGCATCAGCAGACAGCGCTGCTGGTGCAGCCCCTCGGCCACGTCCACGCCGACGTACATGCTGATGCGGTTGTCGAGCAGCAGCTTTTCAAACTTGGTGCTGCGCCCGTCCACCAGCTCGAAGGAGATGTTGTTGTGCTTGGGGTAATATTCCTTCCAGATGTCGCGGAAAAACACGTTGCTGCGCATACGCGAAAAGCCAATGCGCAGCGTCGCGCTGCAGCTTTTGCTGATGTCGGCAAAGGTCATGGTGAGCATTTTTTCCTTTTCCAGCATCTGCCTGCCATAAAAGGCCAGCGCCTCGCCTGCCTCGGTCAGGCGCAGCGTGGGCTTACGTTCGAGAAGGCGCACCGAATACTCCTCCTCCATGCGCTGCACCATGCTTGAAAGCGCCTGTTGGCTGATGAAAATGCGCTCCGCCGCGCGGGTAAAGTTGAGCTCCTCAGCCAGCACCAGAAAATATTCTACACTCTTCAGATTCATCGTACGACCCTCCGCAGTTGTGTTTTTTCCATTTTACCACAACTGCCGCTTGTTGTAAATCACTTTTCTCCCATTTTCCACGCTTTTTACGGTGTTTCGGCAAAGAAAAAGAGGCTGCCTCACGGTTTTGTGAAGCAGCCCCTCAGCGTGCAAAAAAAGCCTCGCAGAGTTTCGCGTCCGCAGACGCAAAATAAGTTCAATCGTTTTTCCGCCGTCTGTACGTCGGAAGAAACTCTTCTCAGTCCTCAGAAGCTGAGGATCGCAAGTGCGGAGAGGAGGTTGTAGAGCACCGCTGCGGCTTCGCCGCGGGTGATCGTGCCGGTGGGGTCGATCAGGTCGAGCGCATGGGGCAGCATCGAGACGGGCTGATCGTCCGCGTCAAGGAACATGCGCGTGAGCGCGTCCGCACCAGGGCGCGCCCAGTCGGCAAAGGCGGCGAGTGAGGCATCTGCCGCCAGCGTCTGCGCGTCCAGCCCGTCAAGGTAGCTCTCGGTCATCAGGTTGAGATAGGAGGCAAGGCGGGCAATGATGGTGGTGTACTCCTGCCAGGTGAGCGTTTCGTTGGGCGCGAAGCGGCCGCCGCCCACGCCCTGCACCAGGCCGAGCTGCTCCATCGCATCCACGGCGGAGGCGAACCAGTCGGTGGCAGCCACGTCGGAAAAGTGCCCGGTGCCGTCGCTCTGGATGTTGAGCGCCTGCGCCAGCAGCGCACACAGCTCGGCGCGCGTGAGGCTGCTTTCCGGGTGGAAACTGCCCGTGCCGTCGCCGAGGAGGATGCGGTAGGAGGCAAGCGTGTTGATTTTGTCGGCATAGGGGCTTTGTGAAACGTCGTCAAACCAGCGGCGCGCGATGTGCTGCACGCCGCGCTGAGCCAACGCCTCGTCCTGCGAAACGGAGAGCCACGCCTCGCTGCTGCCCAGCCACACGCTCACCGTGGGCGGCAGCGCCTCAAAAATGGCAGTGAGCAGCGCGGCGGGCGTCTCCGGCGCGAGGAAGAAGTCGTAGCCGCAGAGCGTGAGGCGCAGCCAGCCCGTGCTGTCCGTCGGCTCGGCGGCGCACAGCGCCCGCGCGGCAGACTCGGACAGCTCGCTGTCCATCAGCAGCGTGGGGATTACGCCGATGCGGTCGCTGGTGTTGTAGCCGGTGGAATAAAAGCGGTAGGCCGTCACCTTCAGGCCGTCGCCGTCAAACAGGTCGGCATGGGTGGACGCGTCGAGCATGGTCTGCGCCACGCCCTTTCCGTAGGTGCGCTCGCCGATGAGCACGCCTGCGGAGCAGTCGCGGATATCAGCGGCGAAGATCTCAGAGGCACTGGCCGAATAGCCGTCGGTGAGCACCACAGCGGGCGCATCGGTGAGATAGTTCTGCGTGTAGTAGTTGGGGTAGACAACGCCGTCGCGGTCGCTGAGGTAGAGGTGGCTGCCAAAGCCGAGAAACGCGCCCGCCGCCTCCACCGCAGAGGCCGCCACGCCGCCGCCGTTGCCGCGCAGGTCAACAATCCACGCATTGACCAGCGGGTAGTCGGTGAGCGCGCGGGTGAAGTAACTGCCGGTGTCGGTGCCGAAACTGTCGCAGTCGATATAGCCGATGTGGCCGTCGAGCACGGTGACGTAGGTGTTGTGCACGGCCACGACGCGCCGCTCGAGCACATAGTCCTGCCGCGTGCCGTCGGTGTGGCGCACGGTGATGGCGACCTTCGTCCCGGCCTCGCCCATCAGCAGCGTGCGGTGCGTTTCGCTGGCGGGAGAGCAGGGCACGCCCTCCACGGCAACGATCAGGTCTCCGGCGGCAAGGCCCGCGTCCTGCGCGCCGCCGCCGTCAAGCACGCGGGTGAGCAGAATGCCCTCGTCGGTGTACTGGATGGCCGCGCCGATGCCGGTGACGGTGGTCTCCTGCTCGACGCTGCCAAGGAAGTCCTCGTACTCCTCCTGCGTCATGTAATATGTATACGGGTCGCCGAGCGCGGCGAACAGCTCGTCCAGCGTCCGCGCCGCGTATACCTCGTCCGGCAGCGTGTCGACATAGTGCGCCTCCAGCAGCGTCACCGCCTCCTCCACGCTCAGCGCGAGGACGGGCGTGACCAGCAGCGCCGCCGCACAGCAAGCGGCCAGCAGCTGTGTAAACAGTCGTTTCATCGTGAGTCCTCCTTCATGGTATCGTGTTTTTCGCTTTCGGTGATCATACATCCGAGCCGCACGGAAGAGAAAAGTCAACGCGCGGCGCAAGTCTCTTCTTCGCTCAGGTCAACGTCTTTCGCATCCAGACGTGCGGCACACCCTCATCGTCATCGAGCGCGCCGTATGGCCTGTAGCCCGAGCGCTCGTAAAAGCCCGTCACCCGGCACTGCGCATGGAGCGAGAGCGACACGCCGCCCTGTGCGCGCACGAAGCGTTCGGCCTCGTGCAGCAGCGCCGCGCCGAGCGCCTGTCCCCGGCAGGCGGGCAGGACAGCCAGACGGCCAAGAATAAAATGCGCCTTCTCCTCGCCCTCAAACACACGGCACACGGCGACCGCCTCGCCCGTCTCGCTGTAGAGCAGCAGATGCGCGGCGCGCTCGTCCACCTCGTCGAACTCGTTTTGAAAGCCCTGCTCCTCCATGAACACGGCCTCGCGGATGCGCCGTGCGTCCTGCGGCAGGCTGTGATAAATTTTTATATCCATCCTCTCACCCTTTCAAATATAACGGTCGCGCTGCGCGCCGGTGCGCACCGTGCGCAAGGCGCTGAGAAACATCACCACGACAAATGCCGCGAACAGCCACCCGCTCGAGCGCAGGGGCAGCGTGGCGATGAAGTCGTACGCCCCGTGCAGCAGCACGGATAGCAGCAGCGCCCGGCGGCGGCAGGTGCGGCTGCGCTCCATCTCGCCTCGTCCGGCGTAGCGCCGCGCAAGGCCGTACCACATGCCCATGAACACGCCGAAGCACGCGTGCCCCGGCACCGCCGTCACCGCGCGCAGCACCGCTGTGCCGATGCCATAGAGCGCCACATACCCGATGTTCTCCCACAGCGCAAAGCCCAGCGACACGAACACCGCGTACACCACGCCGTCAAACTGGCAGTTGAAGTGCGGCGAGTTCCATGTGCGCCGATACAGCAGCAGATATTTCGCTCCCTCCTCGGAGAGCGCCACCACGCCGAAGTACAAAAATGCGTTGTAGGCCAGCGTGCCCTCGCGCAGAAAAAGCCCCAGCACCGCCGCGCCCAGCCGCTCGCCGGCCATGGCCAGCACTGTGGCGACGATGCCGCGCAGCACCAGCGAGCCCAGAAGCCACAGCGGCTCGGGCTCAAGCCGGTCAGCACGGTACACGCGCAGCAGCAGCACCACCGCCGGAAGCACGGCGGCGGCGATCAGAATGAGGTCAACATCGTGATAAAGTCGCATATCCGCCGCTCCTCTCGTCTCTGCATGCAGTATACCACAAAAAAGGTGGTTTACGCAACAGGCGGACGCAGGGAACTTGACTTTTTCCTGCTAACTTACTATACTAAGTAAAAATTCACTGTGGAGGAGCTTTCCATGGGCAAGGGCTATCAGCGCTTTTTGAAAACCGGCCTCAGCCTCGCGCCGCTGGGGATCACCCCGCGCGCGGACAACGCACCGTATTTCTGCACGCCGCACGGGGCAAGCATTTTCGGCTGGGCAGGCGTGGACGGCATCCACTTCTGCTTTGTGCACGGCTGGGGCGAGATGGTGTTCGCCGTGAGTCCGATGAACGGCGCAGGCGAATATGTCCACCCCATTGCCCGCGATTTTGACGACCTGCTGCGTCTGCTGCTCGCCTGCGGCGACAGCGCCGCGCTGGAACAGGCGTGGCAGTGGGACGAGGAGCGCTTTGCCGCTTTCCTGCGCGAAAATCCGCCCTCGGACGAACAGCGCCGGACGTTGGACGCCATTGCTGCGCGCGCGGGTCTTGCGCCGATGGACGCGCCGTGGCAGTATCTGCACGCGCTGCACACCGGCTTTCCCTACGGAAAGCTCAAATTCACCGAGGACTTTTACGACCCCGACATGAACCCTGACGCACCGCAGCCCGAGCAGCCGTGGCAGGTGTTTTTCGGCGGCACGCCCCGCAGCCGCGCCGGGACAGAGCAGCCGCTGGGCACTCGCTTTTCCTGGGCGGGGCACGAGTGGGTGGCCGCAGCGGCGTATTCCTGCGCGCAGGGCGTGGTGCTCGACCTTTTGATGCGCACGGAAGAGGATGATTTCGTCCGCTATCTCAACAAGTGGGCACCAACCGGCGAGGAGCCGCATCTCACCGGTGAAGAGCGCCTGCGCGCCGAGCTGGAAAACCCGCTGGAGCTGGACTTTCATGCACGCCTGACGCTCAACGGACGGCCCCTTCAAACAAAGTGCGGCACGTCCTCCGCCTTTGTCCCCGGCGAGGAACACGCCGCCGACGACACAGCTGCTGACGCACTGGCGCACTACGGACTCGACGGCGGCGCGTGCTGGATACTGCACCGTCTGAGCTTCCCCTGGTCGACGAAGCGCCGCTGCGCGCTGCGCACGCTCTCACTCGCGCTGGAGCACCGGGCAAAAACCGTGCCCGGCGAGCGCTTTACGCTGCGCGCTCCGGGCGACACGGCGCGGCTCACAAGCCCCGTCACCGGCGCGGCGTACACCCTCATCACGCAGGAGCTTACGCCCCAGACGCTGCCCCCACGCGCCTTTTTGGGCGATGACATCGACTACCCCTCGCATTTCACCGCCCTGACCTACACGCTCTCACCCGCACCGGATGAGCCGCTCACCATTGTCGACGCCGACGAGGGCGACCGCCCCGTGCGCAAAGCTGCCGCGCCCGGCGGCGCGCCCACCGCCGTGTGTTCCGCCGCCATCGGGATCATCGGCGGGGCAGACGGCCCCACGGCGCTGACGGTCTCCGCCGCAGCGCAGCAGGTGGCGTGCTCGGCGCTGCACTTCGCCCCGCCCGCGCGTGTCCGCTGGCGCGCGAACTGGCGCGAGCGGACGCTCCCGCCAGTGGAAGTACCGCTGCTGCAAAAGCTCACCGACAAATAAAAAAGGCTGCTGCAAAACGAATGTCTTGCAGCAGCCTTTTTGTTTGGAAGTCGCGTTACTGGCCCTTGGCGGCCTCGGCGGCAGCCTTGGCAGCAGCGGCCTTGCGCTCGGCAGCAGCCTTCTGCGCGGCCTTGAACTTTTCCTTCTCCTCCGGCGTGGGGATAGGCTCAATGGCGTTGCGCGGGCAGGCCTTGGCGCACATGGTGCAGTTGCGGCACTTGTCGTAGTCGATCACGGCCACGTTGTTCACCACATGGATGGCGTCGAACTTGCAGGTCTTTTCGCACATGCCGCAGGCGATGCAGCTGTTGGCGCACACCTTCGTCACGGCAGCGCCGCGGTTCTTGTTGGCGCAGTTGACGAGCACCTTCTGCTTGTAGGGCACCTCGACGATCAGCTTGCGCGGACAGGCAGCGCGGCAGGCGCCGCAGTTGGTGCACTTTTCCTTGTCCACCTCGGCCACGCCCTGCGCGTTGATGTGCAGCGCGTCAAACTGGCACGCCGCCACGCACGAACCCATGCCCAGACAGCCGAACGCGCACGCGGTGGTGCCGCCGGCGACCTTGGTGGCCGCGAGGCAGTCCTTCACACCGACGTACTCAAAGTTCTTCACAGCAGCCTCGCCGCCGTTGCAGATGACGTGGGCGACCATCTTCTCGCCGCTGGGAGCCTCCTGCCCCATGATGGCGGCAATTTTGGCGGCAGCCTCGGGACCCGCAGGGGCGCAGGCATTCACCGGAGCCTTACCGGCCAGAATGGCCTCGGCGCAGCCGCCGCAGCCGGGGTAGCCGCAGCCGCCGCAGTTGGCGC